>JAFEKX020000002.1 GCA_016893485.2 Streptomyces sp. P3 | reverse complement strand
CATGCGTCCGCTGCTGGAAGCACCCGTGTTCGACAGCATCAATCCTGAGCTGAAAGCCGCAGTGCATGGGTGGTCGCCGCGACCAGCCGGTTGGCAGACCCTCCAGTTCGATCATGGACTATGGGAGGAGGACTACCTGTCCGACCTGGTGGGATGGACCGGCGCACCGGTTTGCGTCGCAGACGTCTCTGATAGCGGCATCGCCCTCGTGACCGGGCTGGGAACCAACGGGCAGCGTTGGCAGGCGTGGCTCAACCTGGACGAGGCTGCGGCACTCCTCGCCGAGGAACCCGAGGATCTGGATGATGTGAGCCTGTGGGTGGGCACCCCGAGTTCGACGAGGCTGTGAGGCGCAAGCGCGCGGAGCTCGAAGTAGATGTGCCAGCCGACGCTGCAGGCGCCCTCGTTTGGGCTGCAGCGGCTGGCATCCCAGCCACAGCGCAGCAGCCCCAGATCGAAGAGCTACTGCGCTCGCGTGAGACCTTCGCCGAGGACATCTTCAGCACGTTGCTGGACGAGTTGGGCTTTCCCCAGGCCACCCGGCCCTCACCAGAGCCATAGGAAACGACTTCCTATGAGACAGGCCGTGATACGGGGCATGTCAGTCGTGCGCACTCGTCCGGTGTACTGGATCCGCCACGATGCGCCGCCGCTGACTCCAACCCCACCGCGGGGGCACGGAGGTGTCCGCACCCGTCGGCTCATCTTCAGAGCGGGAGCCATCCGCGCCCGCCCTGCGTCCTGTGTACAGAGATGCCAGGGAGGGGACGCGTGCCACACGACGGAGCGCAGAGGCGTACGAGACTGAGGTTGACTAGGCAGCGTCCGGCCCCGATGCGCGTCCGGGCCCGCGAACGCACAGAAGCGCCCGACCGTGGCTTGAGTTTCGGGCGACTTACGAGTTGGTGCGTGATCGCCACAGCGGGATCATGCCACCGGCCTGGCACGACGCCTCACCCGCTATCACGCACCGACTCGTAAGTAGGGTGAGCGGAATGAATGTCTATATGGAGGCTGTGTTTGATACTGCGGCGCCGGACGGTCCGGGTGAATCGTTGGTGCAGTGGTTCCGGGCCGCTTGGGTGCAGTTGTTCGAAGGCTTGGTGGAGGCGGAAGCGACGGGGAGCGGTGAGGTTGTCTCCCGAGCACATGTCACACAGCACATCGACGACCGTCCGCGCGGCTTCCCCATGTCGGCGAGACCTGGAAGCAGTTCGAGGAAGGGCTCGCCATGTTCCCCTGGGCGGCCGACATCGTGTTTCTCAGCCACCGCGGGGAACTGTCCGAACTTGGCCGGACGAGCTCCTACCACGCCCTCGGGGAGGGTTCCATGTGGCGGGCGTCGGCCTCGGTTAGCGTGGACGCCCCGGACGACGCCGAATCCTGCGCGGGGCTGGTGGACTTCCTTCACGCAGCTCTGGACGCGAGCAATCCCGCTTTCGGTCGCATCGAGTGGCGCAACTTCAGCGAGGTCACCAACCTCGATGCCGTACTCCGGCGTAAGAAGCGCACGTCGCTCCGCGAGAGCCGGCGCTTCCTGCGGGCTACGCCTGGGCGACGGTCTGTCCGGCGGAACTTTCGGCGCGGCTTGGCGGCGCCGTGGCGCTGGAGCGCTCGGGGGCCTTTCACCGGGTGCTTCCGCTGCGGGCGGGGGCGTGCTGCTACAGGCTTACTGACACTCTGACCGGGTACACCGACCAGGTGATGTGGCGGGTGTTCGAGGCGCTGGCTCCCGTACTACCGCCGGGCGAGCCTCGTCCGGATCCGGCGTTCCCATATATGCGGTTCGTGCCTCGTGATGCGGCCGGAGTTCGCTGGGCTGTTGCGTGATGGATGTGTACATGGAGGTGACCCTTGACCCGCTCGGAACGGCCGAGCGGGGAAAGGCTGTGGTCGCCTGGTACGAGAGGGCGCTGTCCGGACCGCTTGGTGAACTTCTCCAGCAGGAAGAGCGCTCTGGCGTCTACACGAGGACGTCCGTGCAGCAATCCGAGGGTCGTCGCTGTATCCACATGCCGCATCTGGGCAGGAACCGCAGCCGACTCAACGGAGAGTTGGAGAAAGATCCGGAATGGGCTGCTACGGAATTTTATGGCGAAGATGTCCTAGGGCGCGTGCAGTGTTCCTATTTCCCGGTGGAGGGGGAGTGGTCGAAATTCGTCGTCGCTCTCCAGGCGGGATCATTGAGGTTGGCTGACGCGGGGTACTGCACAGCACTTGTCGATTTCCTTGCGTCGGCGCTCCGCGACCTGAACCCGGCGTTCGCCCGCATCGAGCACGACGCCTTTTCGGATTGGTCGAACGTTGAGGTCGCCCTGATGCGCGATCTCGACGAATCCCTCCTGGAGGGCCGGGATTTCCTGCGTGGGTACGCATGGGTGACGGTATGTCCTCGGGAGTTGGCGACCCGGCTGGGTGGTCATGAGGCGTTGGAGGCCTCGGGAGCCTTTCACCGCGTGGTGCCCCTGCAAGGGGGCGGGGTTCTCCTTCAGGCCTCGGAGACATCGTCGGGATACACGGACCTGGTGATGGAGCGAGTCTTCGAGGCACTCGCTCCTGTGCTGCCGGGTGGTGAACCTCGCGCGGACCCGGCCCATCCCAACGTTCGTTTCGTCCCACGAGATGCAGCACGGGCTCACTGACAACGGCTAACGCAAGGAGGTGGATCGGTCCTGGCTGCCGTGACCGGTGCGGGAGTTGAGCGTTCGGTCGGGTGTGGGAACGTCGCCGTGGATCGTGACGGATGAGTTGTGGGACCGCCTGGAGCCGCTGTTGCGGCAGCGTGAGCGCAGGTTCCGCTACCCCGGCCGTAGGCCGTTGCCGGACCGGGAAGTGCTATGCGGGATCTTGTACGTGCTGCACACCGGGATCCAGTGGGAGTACCTGCCGCAGGAGTTGGGGTTCGGTTCGGGCATGATGTGCTGGCGCCGGCTGCGGGACTGGAACGGGGCAGGGGTGTGGCAGCGGCTGTACGAGGTCCTGCTGGCTGAGTTGAACGCGGCTTCGCGTCTGGACTGGTCCCGCTGCGTGGTCGACTCCTCCCACGTCCGGGCGTTAAAAGGGGGCAGCACACGGGGCCGTCGCCGGTCGCCCGGGGCCGGGCCGGCTCGGATCACCACCTCATCACCGATGGGCACGGCACGCCGCTCGCGGTCCTGCTGATCGGCGGCAACCGCAATGACGTCATCCTGCTGATCCCGCTGCTTGACGCGATCCCACCGGTCCGCGGCCGCGTTGGCCGGCCCCGCCGCAGGCCCGTCTCTCTCTTCGCCGTTGGCGGCTACGACTACGACACCTACCGCGATCAGGTCCGCGCCCGTGGCATCGTGCCGGCCATCGCCAGACGCGGCACCCGACACGGCACTGGGCTGGGTACTTACCGGTGGGTGGTCGAGCGGACCTTTGCCTGGCTGCACGGTTTCCGACGCTTGCGTATGCGGTGGGAACGCAGAGCCGACATCCACGAAGCGTTCCTCGAACTCGCGTGCTGCCTCATCACCCACCGACAACTCGGCTCATGGTGTTAGCCGTTGTTAGTCTCGCTCTTGTGAATCGGCGGTGGCGGAAGAAGTTGGTGGGGCGGCTTTTTGTGGCGGTTCAGGGGGTGATGTTGCTGCGGTGAAGGTCTTGTTGGGGGCGGGGGTTGATCCTGGGTGTTGCGATAGGGAGGGGACTACGCCTCTTTATGCGGCTGCGGTGAATGGTGAGGCTGCGATCGTTGGTTTGCTCCTGTTGGCGGGTGCTTCTCCCGATGTGGAGAGCAGGGGGTTGGTGCGGAGGGTACGGCGTTGTGCGCGGCTGCGTGTTGGGGGCATACCGGGGCGGTGCGTGAGTTGTTGGCTTTCGGTGCTGATCCGAACCTGAGGGAGGACCAGGGCATGGGCTGGTCGCCTCTGGAGTGGGCGAAGAACGGTCCCCATCCCGAGACGGTGGCTCTCCTTGTTGCGGCGGGGGCGGTCGACCGTCAGCAACAGGTGGGCTCGGGAGGGTAGTTCGGCGCTGTGTATTCCAGCGGTTGACTGATTGCTGTCCGCTTGATGGCGCTTCTCGGGTGGGTGCTGCGGATAGCGGTCGTGGTGTAAATGGCCGGGTGTTGTTGTCTGTGGGGTGGCGGTAGCTTCCGGTCCTGACCGGGATTTTGGCCGGTTCGTGGGTTAGTGGGTTGCTGCCGCTGTTTTTGCTTCTGTCTGTGTGTATCCGTTTTTGCTGATCTCGTTGCTGGTGCCGTCTGTGCCGTCTGTGTCGTTTGTGTCGTCGATCGCGTCTTCGTCTGTCGCGTCGTTGTCGCCCGTGTTGGTGTGGTTGGTGAGGTGGGTGATGTTGGGGGTGAGGTTGAGGGTGGTGAGGGTGGCGGGGTGGGTGATGGTGGGGAGGGTGTGTTTGAGGAGGGCGGTGATGGTGGTGGGGAGGTTTTGGTAGTTGGTGGTGGCTTGGGACATGGCTTGGATGCCGGCGAAGGCGCCGACGAGGATTTGGGCGGTTTCTTGGGGGTTGACGTGGGGGAGGAGTTCGCCTTGTTGTTGGGCTTGGGTGAGGAGGTTGGTGACGATGGTGGTCCAGTGGTGGAAGGGGGCGGTGCGGTCGAGTCCGTCGGCGCGTTGGTCGAGGGTGAGGCGGACGCCGGCGCGGACGAGGGGGTCGGTTTGGAGGCGGTGGGCGTGGAGCATGGTGGTGTCGATGAGTTCTTGGGTTTTGCAGGGTTGTGGGGGGACGGTGAGGTTTTGGTCTTGTCCGGCGAGGACGCCTTGGGCGAGTTGTTCTTTTGATTTGAAGTGGAAGTAGAGGGCGCCTTTGGTGACGTTGGCGGTGGTGAGGATTTCGCTGATGGTGGCGGCTTGGTAGCCGCGTTCTTCGAAGACAGTGGCGGCGGCCATGAGGATGGTGTGGCGGGTGCGGATGGCGCGGTCTTGTTTGGGTGGTGGCATGGGTGGCTTCTTTCGTGGTGGGCCGGGGGTTGACGGGGGTTGGTGGTGGGGTTGGTCGGGGGTGGGTAAAAATACCGTCCAGTTCGTATAGTCTACGGGGTTTGGTGTGGGGGCTGGAGGGGTGTGCGGTGATCGGTTGCGGGGCTGTGGTGGTGGTGTGCGGCGGGTGTGCGTCGGGTGCGGGTGCGGGGGGCGGGGGTGGGGCCGGGTTTCTGCGAAAGGCTTTAGATAGTGCTCTTTTAGGGCGATTTGTGCGCATATGTATGTGGTTGGTTTTGGCGGGGCTGGTTCCTTGGTGCAGGGGACGGCGTTGAGGGCCCTGGCCGGCTGGGTCTGCTGGTGGCGGGTACGGGGTCGCCGCGGAGGGGGCTTGAGGCGTTGGTGCTTGTCGGGTCGGTGTGGGTCCGTCGGTGGGTGGCCGTTTTCCTTTGCCGGTCGCCGGTGCCGGGGCGCTTGTGTGGGTGGTCCGTTCGGTGGGTGTGGTGTCCGTTGGGTGGGCGCGTCGGCTGGTGTGCGGTGGTCTTGGGGTGGATGTGGTGCGGGTTTGCTCGGGGGTGCTGGGTTGTTCGCGGCGGGCTCGGTTCGTGAGTCGGCCCCCGGCCTTGGGTGGCCGGCCAGGGATTGTGTGGCTGGCCGGTCACCGGAGGCCGGGGGCCGTGCTGAGCGGCTGAGTGTCGGGGCGGGGAGGTGCCGGGCGGGGCTGGTTTCTGGCGGGCGCGTGGTCTTTCCCCGGTTTTGTCGGGCGGTGGCCGGCGGTGTTTGTGCGGGCCGGTTCGTTGCCCGTGGCGTGCTGGCCGGGGTGCGCCGGCGTGGCCGGGGAGTGGCGGTGCGGGTGGGGAAGTCCTGGGGTGTGTGGTGATGGCCGTCGGGCGTGTCCGGGGCGGCGGACTGTCCGGTGCGGCCGGGTACGACCCGGTGGGGGCGGGTGTCTCGTTCCGGCTGTGGGCCGGGTCTTCCCGTGAGCCGTGAGCCGTGAGCCGTGAGCCGTTCGGTTGTGTGGTTGTGCGGTTCAATGGCGGGTGGCGCGGACAGGACCGTGGTCCTGGTGTGGTGCCGTGTGCCCGTTTGGTAGCGGGGCCCTGGGGCTGAGCTGGTGTGCCCGTGTGCTGGTGCTCGGGGTGGGGCTGGTCTGGGGGTGGGTTGGTGTGTGGGGTGCTGTGTGTTGCCGGGGCCGGGGCCGGGGTTGGTGTGTGGGGTGGGGTGGGTTGCGGGGTGCGGGTGGGTCGGGCTGGCCGGGTGGTGCCGGGTGGTGCCGGGTGCTGCGGGTGCCGTGGGGTGCCGGGTGCCGGGTGCCGGGTGCCGGGTGCTGCGGGGTGCAGGGTGCCGTGGGGTGGGGGTGTTGGTGGTGGTTAGGGGTGGTGGTGGTGATGGTGGAGTGGAAGACGGGGTGGTTGTTTTGGTGGCAGGTGATGTGGGTGGTGTGGTGGCCGGGGGTGATGGGGGTGGTGGTGTGGGTTTGGAGGTGGCAGGGGGTGTCGAGTTCGGCGTAGTTGGTGAAGGTGGTGGTGAGGGTGAGGGGGAGGGTGGGGTGGCCGAGGTGGGCGGTGGTGGCTTGGCGGGCGGCTTCGAGGAGGACCATGCCGGGGATGTGGTCGACGGGGTGGTCGAAGAGGATGGGGTGGCGGGTGTCGGTGCGTAGTTGCCAGGTGTGGGGGTGGGGGGTGGGGGTGAGGACGACGTCGGTGGGGAGGTGCGGCCGACGGTCTGGGGTGCGGTGGGTGCGGTGAGGGCGAGGGGGTGGTGTGGGTGCGGTTGCCGCGCAGGCGTTGGTAGACGGCGGGGGTGTGCAGGTGCAGGAGGCGTCGGCGCGGGCGAGGATGTGGCCGTCGCGGCGCAGGGTGCTGGTGTAGCGCAGGGAGGCGGCGCGGCCGCGGCGGCGGGTGATGTCGGAGCAGGTGACGTCGATGGTGAGGGCGGCGGGGGCGGTGCCGACGTGGAGGTGGGCGGGGTCGAGGGTGAGGGTGAGGTCGTGCATGACGAAGCTGTGGTCGAGGGGGACGCCGTATTCGGTGTGGGCGAGCAGGAGTCCGCTCTGGCGGATCGTTTCGGCGGCGATGAGGGGGTCGTGGTAGCCGGCGATGGGGGTGAAGAAGGAGTGGCCGCGGGGCCACTGGGCGCTGACGGTGAAGCGGTCCTCGCCGGCTGGCTGCCAGTCGGTGAGCAGGACCTCGGCGACGGAGGCGCGGTGGACGAACTCCTTGGGCACCGTCCGGGTCAGGGACAGGTGGGCGTAGGCGTCCCGGCCGGCCGGTATTCCGCCCGCGGGTAGCGGTGCCGGGGCGGCAGCCGCACTGGCGGCGGCCGGGGCGGGCAGGGCGGGTGTGGTGGTGAGGGCCGGGCGGTGGGCCTGGAACGTGTGCGCGGACATGGTTCCCCCCTTGGGCCGGGATCGGGACGAAACGATAAAAACTGAACAGAACAGTGCGGATCGGGGTGGGGTGCTTCCGCCTCCCGGGCTCCCTGCCGCCCCGCCGGACCGGGGCGGGGCAGAAAGCGGTGCGGGGTGCGGGGTGGTGCGGCGGGACATGTGATGCCGTGCCGTGTCGTGCGGGGCGTGCCGTGGTGCGGGTGTGCGGGGCGTGCGGGCGTGCGGCAGCGCGGTGCCGTGCGGTGGTGCGGGGTGCTTGTGCGGGGTGGTGCCGTGCCGTGCGGTGGCGCGGTGCTTCCGGACCAGAAGATACATACCACTCGGTTTTCTTTCTAGGGGTATCGGGGCTTCCGGGGCACGGGATGTGGAAGAACCCGCTCCGTGCCGGATGGCCGAACCGCGCAACCGCCCCCGCACACCCCGCCGGCGCCGCCCCGGCAGGCCCCGGCACAGCCCGCCGCCCACGCCCGGCGGCGGGTGCGCGGGAGACGGCCGGGGCCGGGCCGAGGCCGGGGCGGGCGGGGGTGCGGGGGTGTGCCGGGGGTGGTTCTCGAGCGGGGCGTCAGTGGTCCTCCAGGGCGCGGGCGCAGGGTGGCCGCACGTCGGGATAAAGGAGGTGCGGGCCGGGTGAGCAGCGCGGAGAGTGTTTTCCGGGTGGAGCGCGGGCGGGCGAGCAGGGAGGAGCTGGCGGCGCTGTGCGCCGTGCTGTGCGCGGTACTGGCCGCCCGCGGGGAGGAGCCCTGCGAGGGAAGCGGCGCCGGGCCGGAGGCGGGGGAGGTGTGGAGCCCGGAACGCACGGCGCCGGCCTACCGGCCTCCCCGCGCCTGGCGGTGACCGCGCCGGGGACCGTAAGGATGTGGCCGGTTCGGCGGGGACGTCCCTGACCCGTTTATGTAAACCACGCGTGCGGTTTGTTGTGACGGTGTGGAGTGACGGCGGAGCGGGGCGGCAGGGCGGGGGTGGCGCCGGGCCGGGCCGTGCCGTGGGGAGGGGTGCGCCGTGGAGGGGTTTGCGGCGGCCGTCACGGCAGGCCGCCTGCGCGGGCACCGACGCGCCCCCGTGCCCGTGCCCGCGCCCCCGCTGCGGTGCGCCGCGGTGTGCTGTGGTGCGGTGTGCTGTGGTCTCCGGGTGTGGGCGGGTGGCCTTGTATGTGCCGGTGCGCGCGGTGCGGGAGTTCGCCGCCGGCACCGCGGTCCTCGGCGGGGCGGTGTTCGGGACCGGCACACCGGGCCGTGCCGACCAACTGCGCGCCGGGGCCGGACGGCTCCTGGGCGGGGGCGGGTTCGGCTTCCGCGTCGAGGGCATGGCGTACCGCGACCGGGTCTGCCCCTTCCGGCGGGCCGGGTACCTGTGGCTGTCTGCGGCGCGGAGTCCGGGCGCGGGGTGCCGGTGCAGGGTCCGGCGGCGGGGCCCGTGGCCGTCGGTGCCGGGGTGGTGCCCGGCGCCGGACGCCGGTGGGCGTACCCGGCACGGATGCGAGCGTGTCCGGTGAGGTGTGGCGCGGCTCGCGCGGGGGTGTCGCACGGATGCGGATGCGGATGCGGATGCGGGGGTGTGGGGCGTACAGCCGGGAGGTTCTGGTCCGGACGGTGTGGTGGAGGGTTTCGCCGGTCGGGGGTTGCCGTCGGGTCCTGGCGGTGCCTGTGCGGTGACCGGGGGCGGTGGCGGTGGAGCGCCGTGTGGGCTCTCCGGGGCCAGGGCAGGGCGGGGGAGGGCGTGGCGGGCGCGGTGGGGGAGCCGGCGGCGTGTACCCCTGCGTGAGCCGGCGGGGCGGGCGCGGGGTGGGGGTTGCGGGGGCTGTGCGGCATCGGGCCGGCGTGAGGCAGTGTCCCCGGCCGGGTGGTTGCGTGAGGGGTGTGGTGCTGCGGGCCGGTTTCCGGCTCGGTGCCGGTGTGGCCCGGGCGTCGTGCGTCGAGGTGTACGTGCTGTGGCGGGCGGGTGGGTGGCCGCAGGGCCGGGCGGGGCGGGTGGCGGGTTGCGCCGAGGGTCACGGACGCGGGTGCGGTGAGGGTGGTGGTGATGCGGCCGGCGCGGGCGGGACCCGCCTCGGGCAGCCGCACGTGCGGCGCGGCGGCGGGTTTCGAGGGTTCGGTGCGCGCGACGCGGTGGGGCCGGCGCGGTTCGTGGCGTGCCGGTTCCGGCTGCCGCCGACTGCCCGGGTGGGCGGCGCCGTAGCACCGCGTGTCGGTCTCGATGCCACCGGCATTTTCCCGCGCCCCGGGAAGACTGGACGCCCCTTTTTCGCGCCCGCTCAGCCCGGCCGGTGCCCTTCCCGCCGCCCCGCGCTCTGCCGGCCCCGCTTTCCTGCTGCCGCCGGGGCAGCCACTGACGGCTGGCGGCGGACGGCCCGGCCTGCGGCCAGGACGGCAGCGCACGCACGGCCGCCGCCCCGTGCGCGGCTGCCTTCGGCCTCCCTGGGTGGGGGCGCCCGTCCGCCGGACCGGGCCTGCTGCGCGGCGAAGACCGGGACCGGCACTCCCGCTTCCGTCCCCGCACCCTCTCCGCACCCCTCCCCGTGCCACACCCCCGCCTTCCGGCCCGGACACCCCCTCACCCGGCCCCCGGCTCCCTCCGGTCCCGGCACCCCGCCCCCGCACCCCGGGGCGCTCCGCCCCGGTATCCCGTACCGGCCGGTTCCCCTGACCCGCACCCGCCCGGGCGGACGCCCTCCTGCGTCCTGGCGCCGGCCGTGCCGGCGCGGCTAGTCCGAGCCGGGCCGGCCGGGTGGTGGGCACGTGCCGGCCGTGCCGTGCCGGGCGGGTTGAGTCACCCTGCTAGCCCTGCTAGCCCTGCCGGCGGGGTCGCCTGGGCCGGCTGCTCGGCACGCGCGTCAGGGTTGGCCGGATCTGTGCGCTCGCGGCGGCGGGATGTCCACCAGGACATTGACAAACCGTCCGTGCTGTTTTTTTATCGAGGGGTTCCCGTGCCGTGTCGGTCCGGGTGCCGGGCGGTCCGGTGTGGGCCGCTGCTGTCGTGGCGGCCGTGTGGGGAGTTGGGTGTGGAGATCGAAGTGCTGGGCTGGCTGGCGGTACGGGTGAACGGTGTGTCGGTGGTGCCGACGGCTCCCAAGCCGCGGCGGGTGCTGGGGCTGCTGGCTCTGCACCCCGATCAGGTGGTGCCGGTGTCCGCGCTGGTCGAGGAGTTGTGGGGGCGCTGCCGCCGCGCAGTGCGCGGACCACGCTGCAGACCTACGTCCTGCAGCTGCGCGAGCTGATCGGCACGGCGCTGGCCGCACCGGGCCCGCGCCGGCCCGACGGCACCGCGGACGCAGACGCAGGCGCAGACGCAGATGACGGCGACGGCGCAGGCGCGGGTGCAGGTGGGGACGGTGCCGACGGCGGGGACGGTGGGCGGCTGGGGGCCAAGGATGTGCTGGCCACGGTGGCGGGGGTTACCTGCTGCGGACGGGGGCGGCACGGTCGACCACCGGGAGTTCGAGCGGCGGGCGGGGACCGGGTACCGGGCGATGGACGCCGAGGACTACGCGGGGGGCGGCGCGCCGGCTGGCCGGCGCGCTGTGCCTGTGGAACGGGCCGGCGCTGAGCGGGGTGCAGGCCGGCAGCCAGATCGAGATGGAGACGCGCAGGCTGGAGGAGGCGCGGCTGTGCGCGCTGGCCCAGCGCATCGACGCCGACCTGCACCTGGGCCGCCACCGTGAGCTGCTGCCGGAACTGACGGTGCTGGTCAGCCGGCACCGGATGCACGAGAGCCTGCACGGCCAGTTCATGGTCGCGCTGCACCGCGCGGGCCGGCGCGGCGAGGCCCTGGACGTCTACCAGCGGTTGCGCGCCACCCTCGTCACCGAACTGGGCCTGGAGCCCTCGGCCCCGCTGGGCCGCCTGCAGCGCTCCATCCTCACCGCCCGCCCCGACCACACCCCCTGCCCGCCCCCGCCGCCTCCCGCACCGCCTGACCCGGCCGGCCGGTACGGCGGCCCGGGCCGAGGGCTGCGCAGTCCTTTACCGGTCTGGCCGGCGTGCTGGCTGTTTTTGTGCCGTCTGGCCGGGGCTGTGGGCGGAGCGTCCCTCTCGGCCGCTGGGGCTTTGCCCGCGGTGGCAAGGGGCTGCCCTCGGTCGAGAACGTCCGGGCCGTGGTCGAACCGGCTCTTTCGTGGCTTCACGGACTGCACCGTACTGATCGTGACACCCTGCTCCAGGTCGGTCAGGCTGTCACTGCTCTTCAGGAGGAAGGTCCCGCGCTGGGCCGTCCCTTGGTGGACACAGTCAGGGGTCCGGCGTTGTCGAACCTCAAGGAACTTCGCCCCGGTTCGGCAGGGTCCACGGAAGTGCGGTTGCTGTTCGTGTGTGACCCGGACCGCCAGGCCGTGATCCTGGCCGGCGGTGACAAGGCGGGCAACTGGTCTGGCTGGTACCGCATGGCAGTGCCCCAGACGGAGCAGGCGTACGCGGAGCATTGGATTGGAAGCGAGCCGACGCAGAGGACGAGGCGCGATGACTGATCACCTCAAGGACCCCAGGCCGTCTCCTGGGAAGAGCTGGCCGGGGACTTCGCCTTCACCGACGCCGAGAAGGACCAGATCCGCGAGGGGGCGCAGGCGATGATCCTGGCCTCCCGTGTCCCGCCCACGGCTGCGTGATGCCGCAGGCCGCCTGAGCACCACAGCCGACTGCCCGCACCCGGTCCGATACCGCCACGAGGGCCGGAAGTCGGGGGTGTCGCCGATTCGCTGCCTGGTTCTATCCTGCTCCCAGGGCAGTCGTCCGCTTCACCGGCGCCAGCCGGCCACCGGATGCCGAGCCCGCATGCATGGCCCCCAGCCCCGGGGCGAGTGACGGTCGGAGCCGTATCGCCGACAACACGGCTCCGACCCTGTCCTCCCAGCTTTTCGGGCCGGGGTGAACTCCCGCGCACCCCGGACGCTGGTGAGGACGATCGGTGCGAGGACACCGCGGTGGGGAAGCCGCCTGTCCCCGCGCCACGGCCGCCGCCGGGGACGCCGATGCCCCGGCGGCGGCCCCACCCTCCGGCCGGTCTCAGGCCCGGAGTTCGTCCTCGTACTCCGACATTACGCCGCGACGACCCGCGAGGAACCCCTTCCGCGCCAGGCCAATTACGGACCGGACAGCCAAGGCTGAGAAACCGCCAGATCAGAGTCACCGTCCAGGCAGGCCCCGACATCCTCCGCCACCCCGGCAAGCCGGCGCCGCAGGCGACCGTTCTCGTCAAGCAGCCCCTGGCACTCCTCGGTCAGCAAGCGAGCCGTCCGCACGAGTTCGACAGCGCACTCCGTCGACGCATCCAACCGCTCCCGCAGCACATCCCATCGCGCGTCCAACAACACATCCCTGCGGCATGCCGCACGGGGCGCGGGCGGGGGCCGGGCCGGCGGGACCCGTCTGCGTGCGGCCCCGGCGCCTGCCGGCCTCCTCGCCGCGCCCTTCGCCGCGCCGGGGAGGACGGCGCGGAAGGGCCGGGCGGCCCGGAAGCCGCGTCCGCGGCGGGGCCGGCTTCTCCGTCGCGTCCCGCCCCAACAGGCCGCCCCTGCCGGGCCGTTGCCCGCCCCGGTACAGCGACGGCCCCGCCTCGCACGCGCCTCCGTCCCTCCCGCGAACACCCTTCCCCGCCCCGTCCCTGTTCCTCCTGCGCGGCTCTCCCGGCGGGTTTCCCGGAACCGTTGCAAAGAACCGTCCACCCGGTATATTTTGGCGGCGTCCGCACCCCTGGACAGTCCGCCCGGCCCCCGCAGAACGCGTGCCGGGCCCGCGCCGGACGAAGCCGCAGGAAGCCGTGAGAGGCCCAAGAGGCAGGCAGAAGCAGGAAGGGAAGGAAAAGGGGGCGGCGGGGGAGACACCGTGCCGCGCGGCGCACGACCGTGCGCGGCACAGGGCCCCGTGCGGTGCGTGACGCCGTACGGGATGCCGCCGGATGCCGCCGGCCTTCCCTGCCCCCGCTTCCCGGATCCGGCCCGCGCCCCTGCCTCCGGGCCCTCCTCGCCGCCTTCCGCCGCCGGGTGTGCGGTGCTGGTTGCTGACGCGACGTGGTCCGGGACGAGATGGGGAGACCTGGGATGACGAATACGACAGGTACGACAGGTACGACAGGTACGGCAGGTACGGCAGGTACGGCAGGTACAGCAGGTACAGCAGACGAGGCAGGTATACCGGGCGCGGCGGCCGCGGCGGCCACGGCAGGTGTGCCGGCCGCGCGCGGTGTGCCGGACGGGGCGGCCACACCCGGTGCGCCCACCACGTCCGGTGCGCCCACCACGCCCACCACGCCCGGTGTGTCCGGTGCGCCCACCACGCCCACCACGCCCAGTGCGCCCAGTGCGCCCAGTGTGTCCGGCACGTCGGGTGCGGCGGGTGTTGTGGTGCGGGCGCAGGTGGTGGTCGTGGGCGGGGGCCGGTGGGGCTGCTGGTGGCGTGTGAGCTGGCGGGGTACGGGGTGCGGACGGTGGTCGTGGAGGAGCGGGAGGGGATCTCGGCGCGGCCGAAGGCGACCACGCTGCATGCCCGGGCGGTGCAGTGTCTGGTGCGGCGGGGGTATCTGGCCGGGGTGGCCGGGGGTCCTCGGCGCCGGTGGCGACGCGGTGCGCGTTCCATTTCGCGGGGATGCCGGGGCTGGCGGTGTGTGCGCCGGCGCTGGAGCCGCCGCCGGTCCTCAAGTGCGAGCAGGAGCAGCTGGAGCGGCATTTCGAGGCGCGGGCGCGGGCGGCCGGTGTGGTCGTCCTGCGCGGTCTGCGGGTGACGGGGGTGCGCCAGTGCCCCGACGGGGTCCAGGTCACCGCGAGGGGCCGGCAGGGGCAGGTGACCTGCACGGCCCGTTACGCGGTGGGCGCGGACGGCGCCCGCAGCACGGTCCGCGGGCAGGCGGCCTTCGCCTGCCGCACCTACCCGGCCACCGTCTCCGCGCTGGCGGGCGACGTCCGCCTGGCGGAGCCCGGCGCGCTGCGTGCGGGCTGGCACCGCACCGCCGCCGGCTGGATCGTCGTCAAGGACATCCCGGACATCCCCGGAGGTGCGGCTGCGGACCCTGGACTGCACCGGCGCGCACCGCGGCCGGCACCTGCCGCCGACCCCGGAGGAACTGCGCGCCGAGGTCGCCCGGATCACCGGCCGGGACGTGCCGATGGGGCAGGCGCGCTGGCTGAGCCGTTTCAGCGACTTCAGCCGGATCACCCTCTCCTACCGGGCGGGGCGGATCCTGCTGGCGGGCGACGCCGCCCACGTGCACTTCCCCGTCGGCGGCCAGGGTCTGAGCGCCGGCGTGCTGGACGCCCTCAACCTCGGCTGGAAACTCGCCCTGGCCGTCCGCGGCGCCGCCGCCCCGGCCTGCTGGACACCTACGACCTCGAGCGCCGCCCGGCCGCGCAGCGTCATCGACAACACCCGCGCCCAGCTCGCCCTCATGCGCCCCGACACCGGCCTGGACCCGCTGCGCACCCTCTTCCGCGAACTGCTCGCCGGCGGCGGGGGCGGCGGGGGCGGCGGGGAGAACGGTGTGCTGGCCTCCATGGTCAGCGCCCAGGACACGGTGCTGCCCCCGCGCGCGGCCGATCCCTCCCCCTGGGAGGGGCGCTTCCTGGCCAACACCGAACTCACCACCGCCCAGGGCCGCACCGACGTCATCCGCCTGCTGGCCGCCGGCCGCCCGCTGCTGCTGCTGTGCGACGGCGCCGACAGCGCCCGCTGGCAGGCCCAGGCCCGGCCGTGGTCCGGGCTGCTGCGGGTGGTGCGCACCGGGGCGCAGCCCGCCCTGCCCGGCGGCGCGGTCCTTCTCCGCCCGGACGGCTACGTCGGCTGGGCGGCCGGCGCCGGCTCCCTCACCGCCGCCCTGGGCGCCTACTTCCGCGAGGGCGCCGGCTGGGAGCACGGACCGCGCGAACCCGACACCCCCACCAGCACCAGCATCAGCACCAGCACCGGTACGGGGGCGCGGGCGGACACCGGCAGCACGGACACCGGCACGGGCACGGGTGCGGGCGTAGGAGTGATGGCCGGGGCGGGGGTGGGGATGCGGTGCCGGGCGGGGTCAGGTGAGGGGCGCGGGATTCGGTGCGGCGCCGGCGGCGCTGAGCTGTTCCTGGACCCAGGCGCCCCTGGTCTCGGAGAGGTCCACCGAGGCCAGCACCGGGGATCACCACGGACGGCAGCACGTGCCGCAGCAGACCGCTCACCCGGCGCGGCAGGTCCTGGTAGCCCGACAGCGACCGGGAGATGGCCTGCACCCCGGCGAAGGCCCCCACCAGGACGCCCGCGGTCTCGGCCGGCACCACGTGCGGCAGCAGCTCGCCCCGCTCCCGCGCCTGCTCCAGCAGCTCCGCGCCGACCTCGCGCCAGCGCCGGAAGGAACCGCCCCGGTCCAGCCCCTCGGCCTGCTGGTCCAGCGCGAGGCGCACCCCGGCGCGGACCACCGGGTCGGTGCGCAGCCGGTGGGCGTGCAGCACCACCGTGTCCACCAGCTGCTGGACCGCGCACTGGCGGCTTGCCGCGGGCAGCCGGCCGTCCTGCTCACGGATCACCCCTCCGCCAGATCCTCCTTGGAGGGGAAATGGAAGTAGAGCGCGCCCCGCGTCACCCCCGCCCGGGCGAGGATCTCGCTGATCGTCGCGGCCCGGTAGCCGCGCTCCTCGAACACCCCGGCCGCCGCCGTGAGGATCGCCTGACGGGTGAGGATCGCCCGGTCCTGCATCGCCGCCCCCGGTCTCCCGTGTCCGATGAGCCCGAAGACCCAATAAAAACCGTCCAGTCCGGATCTTACCGCGCCAGGCCCCCGCCACGGCAGACCGAACACGACGCATCCCGCCCCGATCCCCGCCAACCCGTCCGGCCGGTCCGTTTTTGCCCTCCCGGACCCGCGAAAACCGGCAACACCGGAAGAGCCGCGAGGACGCCCGCGGGATCGGGGAACCGGCGGGCAGTCGGCGTAAAAGGCAACGACGCACCGGGAACAAAGGGAACGGCGTACCAGGAGCGATGCACCAGGCAGCGGAAGGGACGGAGGCGTAGAGCAATGCACACAAACGACTACGACTACGACTACGACTACGACGGCAGCAGCAGCGGCAGCGGCAGCGGCAGCGGCGGTGACGGGCGGCGGGCGGTGCCGCGCACCGGGACCGATACCGGGGCCGGGGCCGGGCGGGAGCCGGTGGTCTGCGGGCAGGGACCGGGGCAGAGGCAAGGACAGGGACAGGAGGAGGGGCAGGGGCCGGTGGTTCTGGTGACGGGGGCGACGGGGACGGTGGGCGGGGAAGTGGTCCGCGCGCTTGCCGCCCGGCTGCCCGGGGTATGGGGGTGCGGGTCATGGCCCGGGACCCGGCGAGGGCCGCGGCCATGTTCCCCGGGGTGGAGGCGGTGGCCGGGGACTACACGGACCCGCCGTCGCTGGCCGGAGCCCTGCGGGGGTGCGGACGGCGTTCCTGGTGACCGCGCGTGTCGAGGGGACGACGACGCGGCGTTCGTCTCGGCCGCCCGCGCCGCCGGGGTGCGGCGGGTGGTGAAGCTGTCCGCGGCGGCCGTCCTGGATCCCGGGGCGGACGACCTCATCACCCGCCGCCAGCGGGCCGGCGAGGAGGTGGTGCGCGGCTGCGGACTGGAGTGGACCCTGCTGCGTCCGCGCGCGTTCATGTCCAACTCCCTGTCCTGGGCCGCCTCGGTGCGCCGCGAGCGCACCGTCCGCGCGCTGTACGGGAGCGCGCCCAACGCCTGTGTGGACCCCGGGACATCGCCGAGGTCGCGGCACGGGCGCTGACCGAGGAGGGCCACGCCGGGCGCGCCTACACGCTGACCGGCCCGCAGGCCCTGACCGCCGTCGAACAGACCCGCCGGCTGGGCCGCCTGCTGGGCATCCCGCTGCGTTTCGAGGAACTGACCCTGGCCCAGGCCCGCACCGCCCTGGCCGGACGCTTCCCGCCCCCGCTCGTCGAGGCCCTCCTGGCAAGCGCGGAACGCCAGAGAGCCGGCGCCAAGGCCCACGTGGACAACACCGTCCACACCCTGACCGGCCACCCGGCCCGCACCTTCCACGACTGGGCCCGCGACCACATCGGAGCCTTCACCCCGCCCTCGGCCCCGGATCCGGCCCCGGATCCGGCCCCGGATCCGACCCCGGCTCCGACCCCGGCCCCGACCCCGGCTCCGGCCCCGACCCCGGCTCCGGCCGGGACCGGCACCCGCCGTCACACGCCCTGACCCCCGCCCTGCGGTCTACGGCCTTCCCCGCCCGCCGGCACCGGCCCGGCGGGCCAACTCCCCTGCCCCCAGGGCGGTATGGCACGGTGAGGGGCACAACTGGCGCCCCCTTCTGGCCGCGCAGGTGCCGGGGAGCGGTGTCGTCCCGGCGTGTCGGCCGCCCGGGCATGGCCGCGGTGAGCGATGCGCATGCGGCAGACCCCGGGTCCGTCACCGCCGCTGATGACGCTGTTTGAACTTCCCCAGGTGGTGCTGGAGGGTGGGACAAACATGATGGTGTTGGTTCCCCACCCTTCGGGTGATGTCGTCCAGCGTGTCGGGATGGCGGGATGGTTGGGGTGGTGGGCGGCGTGTCTGCGTGAGCAGCGGTTGGGCCTCGTCGGAGGGGCTGGGTGCTCACGGTGGAGGAAGACCTGGACGCGCACGCGCTGCGTCGCCAGGGCTGGTCGATCTCGGCGATCGCCCGGCATCCGGGCCGGATCGAATTGCCTCCACCTCCACCTCCACCTCCGCCACCGGCTCGCTCGAGCATGCGCCGGCAGGCTCCGGTCCGGGACCCGCTGGAGCCGACCGCGACACGGGACTGCCCGCACTGCCAGCAGCCGATCACGATCGTCGGGCTGCTGGCCACCCCCGCAGGCCGCGAGGCCGGCCATGCCTCACCACCGCACCGGCGTCCTTCCGCTGCGGCGCGCACTCCCTGAGCGGGCCCTGTGACGGTCCCGGGCTTACAGGTCGAGCTGGGGACGGGCGGGACCGAGGAGGTCAGGGTCCTGGAGGGCGAGCGCGTCTTCGAATGCTCGCCACCCCTTCTCGCGGATGAAGGCGGTCTCCTGATCCGTGATGGGGATGAGCCAGACGATGGCGACCTCGCTGCCGTTCTCGATGGTGACCGAGAAGAAGTCGTCGTCGAAGTAGACGGGAAGCCCTGCGTAAAGCGACGTCATGGTTCCACCGGGCAACGGAGCGGGAAGCGCCACCACATCGCCGCGCAGGATCGCCTGGCCGCTGGCCAGCAACTGCCCGGTGACGAATTCCAGCACGTCGGGGAAGTGTCCATAACCCGTGGCACGGCCGGTGTTCTCGCAGGCCAGCAGCTCCAGGTGGAAGCGCTGGTCCGAAGCCGGATGCCGCAACGGAGTCCGGGAAAGGCCGACCGTCGCGAACGACTGGCAGCCGGCGAGCCGCCCCTCGCGGAAGCACGCCACCTGAGGACTGCCCTGCGCGGCGGCTGCGGGCGGGGACCAGGCACCAATCATTCTGCCCAGCCTGCTCTCGAAGTGGTCTACAAGCTCCGGCACCAGGCTCTCCCGTCTGCCCCCGAGCGAGTCAGGCCCGGTGATGACCAATGAACCCCTGGACACTAACGATGGCGACCAGACCTGAGCGAGCCAGGTCGGCCAACGCGCACTGCCTCCGCTGCCCCTCACCGATCGCCAGGACCCGGCGACCTCCGGTCGCCGGGTCCTCACCCTGACGCTGGTCGCTCCCACCGATCCCATACAGTTGAACATCGAACGAACTGGGGCGAGCGGCGGCCCTGGCCGTTTTCGACCATCCTCATCACCGCAGTCCTCACACGGAACAGCCACCCCTCACGCCGGACCCGCCGGACGGCACCCTCACGCCGGACACCGGCACCGCACGCACACCCGCCCCGCGCCCGCTACCACCCCGTCCCCGCCTGCGAGCCCCCGCCGACCGATCCTCAAGCGATCCCTCAGCACTTCTCCACCACCCGGCCCGACGATGGCCGTGGGCCGCAAGGGCCGGCAGAACGGAACGGACCGAGTCCACCGGGCGGACCGGGAGGGGCGGGCGGAGAGGAGGCAGGCGCCGGAGCGGCCGGAGGGATGAGGAGCGGGCGCCGGACGCGGCGCCGGCGGACACCGTACGGGCGGCCCACGCACCCCGGCCCGGTGCCCGCACCGGCGGCTTCCGCGCCGGTCACCACCCCTCCCCGCACCCGCCCGCACGGCCGGCCGCCGCCCGCACTCCCGCGCACCGCGCCCCGCACATCGGGGCGCCGGCCGCTGCGGGACCCTGTCCGGCCGGCGCACCCCGGCCGGCGGGACGGCGCCCGGCGCTGCACGGCAGACGCCGCTGCACCTGGGCCGCACGCCGCCGTACACGGACTGCACGGCGCGGCGCGTACCGGTGGGGGCTCCACCGGTCCTGCAGGCGCTGTCCGCCCGCAGGAGAGGAAATCTCATGGATGTCTACTTTTGCTCTCGATGGGACGGACGGGACCGGGGCGGATCTCCTCACCTCCTTTCGGCCGTCCCGGAAACGGACCAGGGATGACGACGACGACGGCGGCGCCGGCACCGCTCACGGCGGGGACGGGCGGTACCCATTCGCATGTGGCGGAGCTGCACGCGATCAGGGCCCAGGCGATGGCGGGGCCCAGTGAGCAGGCGACGGCGGCGCAGCACGCCAAGGGCAAGCTGACGGCCCGGGAGCGCATCGGGCTGCTGCTGGACGAGGGCTCCTTCCAGGAGGTCGAGCAGCTGCGCCGGCACCGGGCGACCGGGTTCGGCCTGGAGACCAGGAAGCCGTACACGGACGGGGTGATCACGGGCTGGGGACGGTCGAGGGCCGCACGGTGTTCGTGTACGCGCACGATTTCCGGATCTTCGGCGGGGCGCTGGGCGAGGCCCACGCCACGAAGATCCACAAGATCATGGACATGGCGCTGGCGGCGGGGGCGCCGCTGGTGTCGCTGAACGACGGCGCGGGCGCCCGGATCCAGGAGGGGGTCAGCGCGCTGGCCGGCTACGGCGGCATCTTCCAGCGCAACACCCGTGCCTCCGGGGTGATCCCGCAGATCTCCGTCATCCTGGGCCCCTGCGCGGGCGGCGCCGCCTACAGCCCGGCGCTGACGGACTTCGTGTTCATGGTGCGTGAGACCTCGCAGATGTTCATCACCGGCCCGGACGTGGTCAGGGCGGTCACCGGCGAGGAGATCACCCAGAACGGCCTGGGCGGCGCGGACGTGCACGCGGAGACGTCGGGGGTGTGCCACTTCGTCTACGACGACGAGGAGACGTGCCTGGCGGAGGTGCGCTACCTGCTGTCGATGCTCCCGCAGAACAACCGCGAGGCGCCGCCGGCGGTGCGCACCGCGGACCCGGCCTCGCGGCGCGGGGAGATGCTGCTGGACCATGTGCCGGCCGACGGCAGCCGCCCCTACGACATGACGGCCGTCATCGGGGAGATCGTCGACGACGGCGAGTACCTGGAGGTCCACGAGCACTGGGCGCGCAACATCGTGTGCGCGCTGGCCCGCCTCGACGGCCAGGTGGTGGGGATCGTCGCCAACCAGCCGCGCACCCTGGCCGGGGTGCTGGACATCCACGCCAGCGAGAAGGCCGCCCGGTTCGTGCAGATGTGCGACGCCTTCAACATTCCCCTGGTCACCCTCCTGGACGTGCCCGGCTTCCTGCCCGGCGTCGGCCAGGAGCACGGCGGGATCATCCGCCACGGCGCGAAACTCCTCTACGCCTACTGCAGTGCCACCGTGCCGCGCATCTCGCTCATCCTGCGCAAGGCCTACGGCGGCGCCTACATCGTGATGGACAGCCAGTCCATCGGCGCCGACCTCACCTACGCCTGGCCCGCCAACGAGATCGCGGTGATGGGCGCGGAGGGCGCCGCGGGCGTCATCTTCCGCCGCCGTATCGCCGAGGCCGCCGACCCCGAGGCGATGCGGCAGAAGCTGGTCAAGGAGTACCGGGCGGAGCTGATGCACCCCTACTACGCGGCCGAGCGCGGCCTGGTCGACGACGTCATCGACCCCGCCGCCACCCGCGAGGTCCTCATCCGCTCGCTGGCGATGCTCCACCGCAAGCACGCCGACCTGCCCTCCCGCAAACACGGCAACCCCCGCAGTGAGACCGGTGTCCTTCCCGGCCCGCCCGCCCCCGCCCCCATGAACAGCACGATCGGTCTGTTTACGGCGTCCAGGGCCCCCGCCGCGGCCGCCCGGCCGCCCCGCCGGACCCCCGCCCCGCCCCGCGCCCGCCGGGATCCCGGCGCCGCCTTTTCCGGCCGGCCGCCCGGGAAAGGAACGTATCCGCAGGTCAGGGGGCGGCCGGGGGAGCGGGGGTGTCCGGCTGCACGATGCATCAAAACGGCATGTACGGTTTGGTATTGACAAACCGTCCGGCCTGTTTTGTACTCGGGGTACCGAAGGACGGCACACACCCACCGAGGGGGCGACGGCGTGCAGATCGACGTACTGGGCACATTGGATGTCAGGGAGAACGGGGTGTCGATCGCGCCCACCGCGCCCAAACCCCGCCAGGTCCTCGCGCTGCTGGCCCTGCACGCCGACCGCGTGGTCCCGGTGGCCGCCCTGGTCGACGAACTGTGGTCGGGCCGCCCCCGCGCAGCGTCCGCACCACCCTGCAGACCTACGTCCTGCAGCTGCGCGAACTGATCACCCTCGCCCTGCACCAGCCCGCCGCCGCCCCCGCCGGCACCCCCCGCCCGCCGGCGGGGCGCGGCGCCAAGGACATCCTGGCCACCGTGCCCGGCGGCTACCTGCTGGTCTCCGGCGGCGGCGGCAGCGACGTGCGGGAGTTCGAACGCCTCGCGGGGCTGGGCTACCGCGCGATGGACGCCGGCGACCACAAGGACGCCTCCCGCCTGCTGCGCGAGGCCCTCCTGCTGTGGACCGGCCCCGCCTTCGCCGGCGTGCCGGCCGGCGCCCGCCTGGAGACGGAGGCCCGCCGCCTGGAGGAGAGCCGGCTGTGCGCGCTGGACCAGCGCATCGAAGCCGACCTGCGCCTGGGCCGCCACCGCGAACTCCTGGCCGAACTGACCGTCCTGACCAGCCGTTACGCCACCCACGAGAACCTGCACGCCCAGTTCATGCTCGCCCTGCACCGCTCCGGCCGGCGCGGCGAGGCCCTGGACGTCTACCACCGGCTGCGCGCCACCCTGGTGCGGGATTTGGGCCTGGAGCCCTCGCCCCGGCTGCGCCGGCTGCAGCAGTCGATCCTGGTGGCCGCGCCCGAGACCCCGCCGCCCGCCCCGCGCCAGGCGGTGCCCGCCGTCCCCGTGCTGCCCGCCGCCCGCGCCCGCGTCGGCGTCCGCCCCGTGTGAACCCGCCCGCCGGCGGCGCCGGTTGGCGGCGCGGCGGGATGCCGTAGGCCGGGCTGCGGCGCGGTACGGGGAGTGGGTAGCCTCGGACGGAACACCAAGTTACCGATTGGTAACCGGTTTTTCGCCGGTTCGAGGAGCCCACTCATGCAACTCGTCGCGATCACCGTGTCGCTGGCCCTGACCGCGGCAGGCTTCGCCCTGTTCGGCCGCGCCCTCTTACGCATCCACCGCTTCCTGCGCCTGGGCGCCCCGCCCCCGAAGGCCTGCGCACCGCCTCCCCCTGGCGGCGCACCGCCATGCTGGGCAGGGAGTTCGCCGCCCACACCCGGATGAACCGCTGGGGCGTCATCGGCGTCGCGCACTGGTTCGTCGCGGTCGGCTTCTACGCCCTGCTCATCACCCTCGTCAACGCCACCGGCCAGCTCTTCCGCCCCGACTGGCTGCTGCCCGTCATCGGCGACTGGACCCCCTACAACGTCTTCGTCGAATTCCTCGCCGCGGGCACGGCCCTGGGCATCCTGGTCCTGATCGCGGTCCGCCAGCTCAGCAGGCCGGACCGGCCGGGCCGCAAGTCCCGCTTCACCGGCTCCCGCTCGGGCCAGGCCTACTTCGTCGAGGCCGTCATCGTCATCGTGAGCGTCTGCATCGTGGTGCTGCACGCCCTGGAGGGCGCCCTGCACCACGCCGACGGCTACCAGGCCTCGTTCTTCGTCTCCTACCCGCTGGTCGCCCGCTTCCGGCAGCTGGACACCGCCACCCTCGACAACCTCGTCTACCTCGTCGCCTGCCTGAAGATCACCACCTCCTACGTCTGGATGATCACCGTCTCGCTGAAGACGGACATGGGGATCGCCTGGCACCGTTTCCTGGCGTTCCCGAACATCTGGTTCAAGCGCAACGCGGACGGCGCCGCCTCCCTGGGTGCGCTGCTGCCGATGACGTCGGGCGGCAGGCCGATCGACTTCACCGACCCGGGCGAGGACGACGTGTTCGGCGTCTCCCAGGTCGAGCAGTTCTCCTGGAAGGGTCTGCTGGACTTCTCCACGTGTACGGAGTGCGGGCGCTGCCAGTCGCAGTGCCCGGCCTGGAACACCGGGAAGCCGCTGTCCCCGAAGCTGCTGATCATGTCCCTGCGGGATCACGCCCATGCCAAGGCCCCCTACCTGCTGGCGGGCGGCGGCAGGTCGGTGGAGGGCGAGGAGAAGGCGACCGAGGAGCAGCTCGCCGGCGTCCCCGCGGCAGCCCTGGCGGAAGCGGAACGCCCCCTGATCGGCACCTTCGAGGACAACGGGGTCATCGACCCGGACGTCCTGTGGTCGTGCACCACCTGCGGTGCGTGTGTGGAGCAGTGCCCGGTGGACATCGAGCACGTCGACCACATCGTCGACATGCGCCGCTACCAGGTGATGATCGAGTCGGCGTTCCCCTCCGAGGCCGGCACGATGCTGAAGAACCTGGAGAAGAAGGGCAATCCCTGGGGCCTGGCGAAGAAGCAGCGCCTGGAATGGCTCAAGGAGGTCGACTTCGAGGTCCCCGTCGTCGGCCAGGACATCGAAGACCTGACCGAGGTCGAGTACCTGTACTGGGTGGGCTGCGCGGGCGCCCTGGAGGACCGGGCGAAGAAGACGACGAAGGCCTTCGCCGAACTCCTGCACATCGCGGGCGTCCCGTTCGCGATCATGGGCGGTGACGAGAAGTGCACCGGCGACTCCGCCCGCCGCCTGGGCAACGAGCCCCTCTTCCAGGAACTGGGCATGGACAACGTCATGGCGTTGAACACGGCCTTCGGCGAGGAGTTGGACGACGACGGCAAGGTGGTGGCGGAGTCGGCGAAGCCGAGGTCGGCGAAGAAGATCGTCGCGACCTGCCCGCACTGCCTCAACACGATCGGCAACGAGTACCCGCAGCTCGGCGGCGACTACGAGGTCATCCACCACACCCAGCTCCTCCAGCACCTGGTGGACGAGGGCAAGCTGGTGCCGGTGACCCCGGTCGAGGGCATCATCACCTACCACGACCCCTGCTACCTGGGCCGCCACAACAAGATCTACACACCCCCGCGCGAGATCATCGCCGCCGTCCCCGGCCTGCGCAACGAGGAAATGCACCGCCACAAGGAACGCGGCTTCTGCTGCGGCGCCGGCGGCGCCCGCATGTGGATGGAAGAACGCATCGGCAAACGCATCAACAACGAACGCGTCGACGAAGCCCTCTCCCTGAACCCCGACATCGTCTCCACGGCCTGCCCCTTCTGCCTCGTCATGCTGACCGACTCCGTCAACGGCAAGAAGAACGACGGCAAGGCAAAGGAATCCATCCAGGTGGTCGACGTCGCCCAACTCCTCCTCGACTCGGTCTCGAGGCCGGGCGTGGAGGGTGTCGCGCAGGCCGCGGTGGAGCCGGAGTCCGCCGTGTAGAGGGTGGCGGGGGAGTGCGCGGGGGAGCAGGGGGCCGCCTGGGGCGGCCCCTAGTCGTTGACCAGCGATGTTCGTGGCTGCTTCGTGCCCGCATATATGAAACCGCTCATGCGGTTTGTTAGTGTGGGGGTGCGGTTCCTGCCCTGCCGTGCCCGTGCCGGCCAGCGGCTCCGCGGGCGGGGCGCCCTCCCGTACGGGTGTCCGTGCGCGTGAGGGGCGGGAAGCGCAGACGTTCCGGTGCCCCAGGAGGCAGCACATGGTCAAGCAGGAGCGGGCCGCCCGCACGCGGCGTTCGCTGATCGAGGCCGCGTCCGAGGTGTTCGCCGAGGCCGGTTTCGCGCCCGCGTCGCTGGGCGCCATCAGCGCGCGGGCCGGTGTCAGCAACGGGGCGCTGCACTTCCACTTCGCCAACAAGAACATGCTCGCCGAGGCGGTCGAGGCCCAGGCCGCCGAGACGGTGGCCCGCATCACCGGGGCGGCCCGCGAGCGGCAGGGCGACTCCCTGCAGGCGGTGGTGGACGCCACCCACGACCTGATGGACACCCTGGCGCGGGACACCGTGGTCCGCGCCGGCTTCCAGCTCGCCGCCGACAGCGCCGCCCGCGCCACCCCGCCCGTCGACCCGGGGCCGCGGGTGCGGTGGCGGCACTGGGTCGAGGACAGCCTGCGCCGCGCCGGACACCGCGGCGCGCTCGCCCCTGGACTGTCCTGGACGGACGCCGCCCGCGTCGTCGTCGCCGCGACCGTGGGCCTGCAGGTCCTCGGCGCCGCGGACGCCTCCTGGCTGCGGCGCCACAACGTCACCCGGCTGTGGGACGTACTGCTGCCCCGCCTGGCCAGCCGCCGCGACCTGGCCGCGCTGGTGACCTCCGGCACCCACCCGCCCGCCACACCGCCCCGCGACCGCCCACAGCCGCCACCCACCGGCCGCTGACACCGGCCTTCGCCCCCTCTTCCTTCTTCCTTCCCCCGCCCGTGTCTCTCCGGCCTCCGGCAGGCGGGGCGCGGGCGCGGATGCGGATACGGGAGAGGGGCGGGATACGGACACCGGGAGGCCGGGTGTGTGCGGGGAGGAGGGCGTGCAGCCGGCCGGAGAGTCACCGGAGGACCGCCGGAGCGCCGGCCGGTGCGGGCCGGTGCCGGGCGGAGTGGCGCGGGCGGTGGCGGGAGGCGGATTTCGGCCGGTTGGCCCGCATGTTCCGGCCCGGGGCGCATGCCGTCGCGCCCCGTTCGCGCCCCGCCCGCACGCCGCCCACGCCCCGTCCGCGGCAGGGCCGTTGAGGACCGCTCGAAGGCCGCTGAAGGAACCCGCGCCTCCGGTCCGGGGAGGGCTAGCGTGCAATTTCACCGACGCATTTCCGCCATCGGGAGTGCCCCACGACGAACGGAGGAAACCATGGAGATTCAGGTTCTGGGTCCGCTGTGTGCCGCCGTGAACGGGGACTCGATCGTCCCGACCGCCGGAAAACCCCGGCAGGTGCTCGCCCTGCTCGCGCTGTATCCGGGCCGCGTCGTGCCGGTGTCGACGCTGATGGAGGAGATCTGGGGACGGAACTGCCGCAGAGCGCGGTGACGACGCTGCAGACCTACATCATGCAGCTGCGCCGCAGCCTCGGCACGGCCATGGGACCCGGCGCCCCGGGCGGCGCGAAGAACGTTCTGGCCACCCGGCACGGCGGCTACCTCCTGCAGGTGCCGCCCCAGTCCGTGGACGTGCACACCTACGAACGCCTCATCACCGAGGGCCAGGAGGCCTTCGAACAGGGCGAGGACGAACGCGCCGCCCGCTGCTTCCGCCAGGCCCTGGCCCTGTGGCAGGGACCCGCCCTGGTGGACGTACGCCTGGGGCCCGTCCTGGAGATCGAGGTGCTGCGGCTGGAGGAGTCACGGCTGGTGACCGTCGAGCGGCGCATCGACGCGGACCTGCGGCTGGGCCGGCACGCCGAACTCATCGCCGAGCTCACCGACCTGGTCGCCCGTCACCCCCAGCACGAGGGCCTGCACGCGCAGGCGATGCTCGCCCTGTACCGGTCCGGCCGGCAAGCCTCCGCCCTCGACATCTACCGCCGGCTGCGCAGACGCCTCATAGACGAACTCGGCGTGGAACCCACCCCGCAGCTCCAGCGCCTGCACCAGGCGATGCTCGCCGTCGACCCCGAACTCGACGTGATGGCCGGCCCCCGCCGCGGCTCCACCTTCGACCGCTACGCCGCGTAAAGCTCCACCGGAACACCGGGCCAGGCCCCAGCACCGGGCCAGGACGCGGGCCAGGGCCAGGATCCAGCACCGGGCACCGGGCACCGGGCACCGGGCACCGGGTCAGGGTCAGTACCGGGTCAGAGTCCGGGGCGGGGCGTGGGCAGGGGGTGGGGTCCGGCATCGGGTCAGAGCCCAGGGCGGGCCAGGGGCGGGAGCAGGATCCGGCACGGGGCCAGGGCTGAGGGCAGGGCCAGGCACCGGGGCAGGAGCCGAGGTCAGGGGTCGGGCCAAGGCAGGATTTCCGCGTGGGGTTTGAGTCCGGGCCAGGGGCAGGCGCCGGTCCGGGGGCCAGGGCCGGGGCCTGACACCGAGTCAGGTCAGGGGCGGCGGCAGGGTTTGGGGCCGGTGTCGGCTCTCCGCTAAGGCGCCCGCAGACCCGCAGACCCGCAGACGGCTCAGGCAGGCGGCCCGGGCGGCAGGCCGTAGACGACAGGCGGACGCGACGTACCCCAGCCCAGCCCAGCCCAGCCCAGCCCGGCCCGGCCCCGCCCCGTCCGGTTCGGCCTCGCCCCGCCCGGCGGAACGCCAACTCAGCCCACCCCGCCCGGCCCGGAGAAAACGCCGATCCGACCCACCCCGCCCCATCCTGTTCCGCCCGCCAGGCCCGCAGGCCTCAACCCGGCCCGCGCTGGCCCCCGTTGGGGACCCTGCACTGCGGCCCGTACCAGCCATCATCGGGAAAGTCCCGTACCGGCCGCCGTCGGGAAATCTTCTACCGCAGCCCGCACCAGCCGCCGTCAGGTAAGTCCCGTACCGCGGCCCGTACCGGCGACAGTCGGGCAAGTCCCCTACCCCGGCGGCCACTTGACCTCCCGTGGCCGCCCCGCGCAGGCAACCCCCGTTCCGCGCGGCCCGCAACACCCCGGGCAGGCCATCGCAGCCTCCGCCTCCGTACCGGCTCGGTGTGTTCTCGAGTGGGGTTCGAGGGCGGGCGGCGATGCTCGGAATCCGCCTCGCCGCCCCGCCGCCGCGTGGTGTCGGGAGCGGACACACAGGAGGATGCCATGCCGGACGAACAGCCAGTGCGGCTGCACTGTTTCGCCCACTCCGCTGAGGGCGTCTCCGTCTTCGACCACTGGGCCGCGAGCGTGGGCCCCGGTGTACGGCCGCTCCCGGTCCTCCTGCCGGGCTGCGCCCCGCGCCGCGGCGAGCCGCGGGTGACCACGCACCGGGCGCTGCTGGCCGACGTCCTGCCCCGGTTCACCGGCCCCGACCAGGGACCCTTCGTGCTGTACGGGCACGGCTTCGGCGCGATGATCGCGCTCACCGTCGCCCGCGCCCTGCACGAGGCGGGCCTGCCCGGGCCGGCGCTGCTGGCCGTCGGCGCGTGGCCGCCGCCGCCCTGCCGGCCGCCCTGCCCGACGCCCGCCGCGCCACCGACGCCGAACTGCTGCACGTGCTGGGCGGCCGCGGCGCGGTCCCGGCCGGCAGCGACGAGGGCATCTGGCTGCGGGCCGTGCTGCCGGTGCTGCGCGCCGACCTGGCGCTGGCCCAGTCCCTGCACGAGGCGGCCCGCCGGCCCGGCCCGCAGGGACCGCTCACCACCCCGGTCCTCGTCGTCGCCTCGAAGGACAACCCGCTGGCCGCGCCCCGGGCCGGGGAGGGCTGGCAGCGGTGGACCCGCGGCCCCGTCCACGCGCGGACCGTCCCGGGCCGGCACTTCTTCGTCCGCGGCGGCCGCGAACTGCCCCGTCTGGTGGGCCGGGCCTGCCGCGTCGTACGGCGCCTGACCCCCGAGCCCGCCCCCGTCGGCTGACCGCCGCCGCGCCCCGGCCGGCCCACCGCGACACAGGAACAGAGCCGGCACAGCAACAGCCGGCGCAGAGCCGCCGCCGGCCAGGGACGGCCGGCGCACTGCGCGGACCCGCGCAGACATGTGAAGAGAAGAGAGGTGTCCGGGATGGCTGGTGAGCGGGACGGCAGGGCGGTCCACCGCATACAGGTGGCCGCACCCGCCGGTGTGGTCTACGCCGTGTTGGCCGATGCGGCCAACCTGCCGCTCTACTTCGCCCCGAGCGTCCATGTGGAGCAACTGGACGCCGACGGCGGACACGAACGCCTGCGGATGTGGTTCCTGGTGGGCGGCCGGCTTGAGTCGTGGACCTCGTGGCGCACGCTGGACCCGGTGGAGCGCCGGATCGAGATCCGCCCGGAGGGCCCCGGCTCCCCGCTGGAGTCGATGCGCGGCGTGGTCAGCATCCGCGACCGCGGCCCGCACGCCAGCGAACTCGAACTGCGCTACGGCTTCGCCACCGCCGACGGCCCCGCCGTCGGCCACCTGTGGCCGGGCCGGGTCGCCGACCTGAACATCCGCACCCAGCTCACCCAGCTGAAACGGTTCGCCGAACACTGGAGCCGCCTGGACGACCTGGTGCTGAACTGCGAGGACTCCGTGCGCGTGCAGGGCCCGGCCGAGGCGGCCTACGACTTCCTCTACCGCGCCGGGGACTGGCCCGCGCACGTCGCCCACATCAGCGCGGCCCAGGTGAGCCGAACAGGCGCCCGGCATCCAGCGCCTGACCCTGCGCACCCCGGCCGGCGACGGCGTGCACACCAGCGAGTCGGTACGGATCTGCTTCCCGCACGCGGGCCGCATCGTCCACAAGCAGACCACGCCCGCCCCGCTGCTGGCCGCCCACACCGGCGAGTGGTCCCTCACCGAGGACGAACACGGAGCGACCCTCACCTCACGGCAGACCGTCGTGCTGTGCGAGGAGGACATTCCCGCACTCCTGGGCGAGGGCAGCGACCTGGCCGACGCCCGCCGCCAGGTGCACGCCGCGCTCACCCGCGACTGCCGCGAACTGCTCACCCTGGCCAAACAGCACGCCGAGAGCTCCGTCCGCATGCTGGTGCCCCCCTCCGGCCCCATCTGCTAGAGGACACCTGGAGAACACCTGGAGCCGGCCCCCGCGGCCCGACCGCGGCCGGCCGGCGACGGGTACGGTGGCGGCCGACCACCCGGCCACAGCGTCCCGGTCCCCGGCTCCCCGGCCCACGGCGTCCTGGCCCGCGGCTTTCGGTCCTACGGCTTCCTGGCCTGCGACTGCCGTCCTGCGGCTGCCTGTTGCCGTCCGGCCGGCCGCCGCGTCCGGGATACGCCCACGGCCGCTGCCGCTGCCGCTGCCGCAGCGGTGATGGTGGCGGCAGCGGTGACGCTGGGAGCGGAGCGGCCGGTGTGCGCGGAGGGGCGGGGGCGACGGGCCGCCGTGAATCCTCCGGGCCTCCGGGCACAGGCCTCCGGACAACCCTCCGGACCCGGCCCGCCGCCCTCCCCGCGGGGAGGCGTCCCGCACGCCCCCGCCGCCGCCCCTCCTCCCGCTTGCGCCGTCCCGGCCGTCTGCCGTTCTCGTGACCTGCTCGTACCCCGCTGCACATCCGCTCGGGGAAACGGACTCCGGCCGCGTAGGGCCCTTAACGTGCTCATCTCGACCGTTGTGGACGCAGGCAGGCCAGGAGGCCGTCATGGCAGAGAGGCAGCACGGCCCGGACCGGCCCCCCGTGCACCGGGGCCCGCGCCGCCCGCGTCCCGTCCGCGTCCGCCGGCACCCCGCAGGACCCGCACGCCGAGGACCCGCCGGGTCCGCCGGACCTCCCGGTCCGTCCGCGGCGGCTGATCCGGCCGTACGACGTCCCGTCCGCCCGTACCGCGTCCGCCGAGAGGAGACAGAGGGGATCCGGCCTGCCGCACCGGCCCGTACACCCCGGACACCATGACTGCCGACCTCGTCCCGCACGCGCCGACCGTGGTGGTCCTCGGTCCTCGCCCCGGTCTCCCGGCCCGCACCGCCCCGTGGGACCTCGAACTGCGCGGCCCGCTCGACACCGCCGCACTGGAACACCTCCTGAAGCGGTCCGCGGCCGGCGGCGGGCGGCACCAGCTGCTGCGCCACGGCCCCGACCGCCACACGCTGCGCTGCACGGCAGTGGGGACACCCCGGCCGCCGCGGTGGCGGGCCGTCTCGCCGATCTGCTCACCACGACGGCCCGGGCCGTCCACCCCCCACCCCCGCCCAGGCGGGCGCCGGCCACGGCTGGGAGGCGGTGTACGTCGACACCGCCGCCGGGACGGACCCGGACGCGGTCCGCCGGGCACTGCACACCCTCGTGACCGCCCACCCCCACCTGCGCCTGCGCCTGGACACCGTGCACGGCCGTCTGACCGGCCCGGCCGGCCCGGCGGGCCAGGACCTGCTGACGGAGGGGAGTTCACCGACGAGGCCGGCTTCACGGCGGCCGTCACCGCCCTGGGCCGCACCCTCGACGCCCCCGCCGGCATCCACCTGCGCGCCCTCCTGGCCCGCGACCACCGCCCCACCGGCCCCCGCACCGACCGCCTGGCCCTCCTCGCCCACACCCTGATCACGGACCCCGCCTCCTGGCACACCCTCCTCACCGACCTGACCACAGCCCTCGCCACCCCGGCCGCCGACGGGACCTTCCCCACGGCCCTCCGCACCCGGCCCGGCCACGGCCCCGGCCGCGATCCCGGCCGGGACCCTCCCGTGACCGCCGCACCCGGCCCGGCCGCGAGCCTTCCCCGGCCACGGCCGTCGGTCCGGCCACGGGGCCTGACCCGGTCACACGCGTGGGCCAGGAAGCTGTTGCTTGCACGGCCGCCGCGCCCGGTCCGGCGGCGGGCCTTCCCCGGCCACGACCCCGGCCCGGTCACGGCGCTTGACCCGGTCACGCGTGCGGGCCAGGAAGCTGTCGCCCCCACGGCCGCGACGCCCGGTCCGGTGGCGGGGGCCCCCTCGGCTGAGACCGCCCCGGACCGGCTGAGACCGCCGCCGGGCCGGCCGCGGCATCTGCCTCGGCTACGGCACCTGCCCCGGCCTTTGACCTCTCCCCGGCCGAGATCCGCGACGCGGCGCAGGCGCGGTACGCCGGCGACGCCCTGGCCGACTGGGTTGCCGGTCTGCGCGAGCTGGCCGCCGATCCCGCCGAGGCCCGGCACTGGAGGCTGGTCGCCGAGCGCAGGTCCCGCCAGGCAGCCTCCGCCGCCGGGCCGTCCCGTCCGGGGAGGGGGCGGCGCCTCCGCGCCCTCCCGCACCGCCCCGCCGCCGGCCCCGGGCCCTGCTGCCGGCGCCGGACCGGATGCCGCCGGGGACTCCGCCCCGGCTACCGCCTCCCAGAGCGCCGGGACCGCCGGGCCGGCCCCCGCCGCCCTGCCGCCTGCCCCAGGCACTGCGGCGGACACCGGGCCGGGCACCAGGGCGGGCGCCCCGGGAACAGGATGTGACGCTGCTGCCCCACAACCCGCTCCGGGCACCGGTCCGGACAGCCCCCGCTGCCCACCTCCGAAACCAGTTCCGGCCCCGGCTCGGCCACCTCCGGAACCAGTTCCGGTCCCGGCTCGGCCACCTCCGGAACCAGTTCCGGCCCCGGCGCGCCCACCTCCGCAACCAGCCCCGGCCCCGGCTCACCCGCCCCGGAAGACCTCCCGGCCGCCACCCCGGACCTCGTTGCGGAGCCGCCCCGGCGCCCCCGGCACCCCGGGACGCCCGAGGCCGCCGACCTGGTCCGGCACGCCGTCCTCACTCTGGACGAGGAGCGGACCGAGCGGGTCGCCGGGCGGCTGGCCCGGCGGCTGGCGCTCACTCAGGAGCAGGTGCTGACCGGGGTGTTCGCGCTGGCCCTGGCGCGTTGGCAGCGTGCCGACGAGGTCGGGTTCGACGTCCGCAGCGATCCCCGGAGCGCTCATCCGGGTCTGCGCGGCCACGTCAGCCGGCTCACCGATGTGCACCCGGTCCAGCTCACCCTGGATCCCGCCTCCGACGCCCTGGGCCAACTGGCCGCCGCGGCGGGCTTCCTGGCCGCCGGCACCGGCCGGGCCGCGGGCGGTGCCGGGTTCGGGGCCTGCCGGGAGTTCAGCCCCGACCCGCTGCTGCGCGCCGCTCTGCGCGGCCTGCCGCCCGCTTCTGCCTGTCTGGTCCTGCACGGCCCGGACCGGACGCCGCCCGCCACCGCCCACCCGGTGCCCGGCCTGCCGCACCACCGCACCCACGGCCTCCAGGCCCAGGCGCAGATCACCGCCGGCCGGCTGCACCTCACCCTCGACCTCCTCCCCGGCTGGCCCACTGGCACCCCGGCGCCCGCCGGCCGCCCCCCCGCGTCCGGCACCCGGCGGCTTTCCCCGGCCCCTGGGCACCGGAGGCCCTGCCGCCCTCCCCGCAACCGCCCTCCCCGCAGCCGGCTTCTCCGCAACCGTCCTCGCCTCCCACCTCAGGGACGTACTGGAGGAACTGGCCGACGCCGCCACCGCGCCGATCCCGGCCGCGTTCGCGCCGACCGCGCAGCAGGCGGCCCTGTGCGCGGGGGCGACGCACGTCCGGGTACGGGCCGGCATGTCGAGCAGCTCGTGTGGGTCTGGCACGGGCCGTTCGACACCGACCGCTTCGGTGCCGCCTGGCAGTCGGTCTTCGACTGCGAGGCGGTCCTGCGCACGGCGTTCACCGCGACGCAGCCGCCGCAGCTGATCGTGCACGGCCGGGTCACCCCGGACATCACCCGCCGCACCGCCCCCGCCGGCGGCTGGTCCGTGTTCCTGGAGGAGGACCGGCTGCGCGGCTTCGACCTGCGCTGCCCCGGCGCGCTGCGCCTGACCCTGCTGGAAAGGGACCCCGCACCGCCGCCCGGCACCGCCCCGCCCGCCCGGATCGTGCTCACCTACCACCGCGCCCTGCTCGACACCTGGAGCGCCCACCTCCTGCTGCGCACCTTCTACCGTGCCTACCTCGCCGGCGGCACCCTGCCCGGCGGCGAACGCCGGCCCGACCTGCGCGACTACACCGCCTGGATCGCCGCCCAGGACCCGGGCCCGGCCCGGGCCCTGTGGGCGCGCTGGACCCCCTCCGGCACCGCCGCCACCCGGCCGGGCCGCCCCTCCGGCGCCACCGGCCGCAGCGGAGTGGGCCGCGCCCGGCTGCGCCTGGACCCTGCGGAAACCATTCGCCTCGCCCGCTGGGCCGGCACCTGGGGCATCGCGGAGAGCGGTGTGCTGCAGGCCGTCTGGGCGATGCTGATCTACCGCGCGTCCGGCGCCGGGGACCGGCCCCGGTCTCCTTCGCGGTGACCGTGCCGGGCCGGGGCATCCCGCTGGACGGCGCGGCCTGGCTGCCGGGCCCGCTGCGCAACCTGCTGCCCGTGTCCCTGCGGATCGACCCCGCGGACACGGTGCCCGAACTGCTGCGCCACCTGCGCGACCGCGCCCTGGACATGGCCGCCTACGAATGGCTCTGCGACGACCGGCCCCCTACCCCCGCCGCCGGCCCGGGGAGGCGGGGCGCGCGGAGACCGTCCTGGTCTTCGAGGACCCGCCGCATCCGGTGCACGGCCTGGAGAGCGACCTGGCCGCCCAGGGCATCCGGGCCGAGTTCCCCGGCACCCTGCCCGCACGTTCCGTCCTGCCCCTGGCCCTGCTCGCCCACCACGACACCGCCGGCGGCCTCGTCCTCACCGGCGTCCACGACCGGGCCCTCCTCGACGAGGCGGCCGCCGCCGAACTCCTGGTGCAGAGCGCCCTGCTGCTGCGCGAACTCTCTCTGGGAGCCGACGAGTTCACCACCGTCGCCCAGGTCCTGAAACTCCTCGACGGCCGCGCCGTACCCCCATGGCCGACCCCCGCCCACGAACTCCACCGCCCCCACCGGCCCGGCCACCGCCCCCACTCACCCAGCCGGTGGCCCAACTCCCGGCCCGACGGGCCCCGTTGCCGCCCCGGGGCCGCGGGCTGCCCCCTCCTGGGGCCGATGGCCCCGACTGCCGGCCCCACCACCCCGGCCGGACTGCCCCCGCCTCCACTCACCCGGCAGGCCCAACTCCCGGTCCAGCAGGCCCGGTTGCTGCGGCTCCCGGGCCGACCGACCCTCTCCCGGGACCGACCGCCCCGCCGACCGGCCCTACCGCCCCGCCTGCCGGCCCTACCGCCCCGGCCGGGCTGCCTCCTGCCTCGGCTCGCCCCGCCGACACAACTCCCGGTCCGGCAGGCCCTGTTGCTGCGGCTTCCGTCCCTGCCTCCGCTCACCCGGTCGGCTCAACTCCCGGCCTGGCGGGCCCCGTTGCCGCTTCCGGGCCGGCCGCCCCCGTCCTGGGGCTGATCGCCCCGCCTGCCGGCCCTGCCGCCCCGGCCGGGCTGCCCCCGCCTCCACCCACCCCGCCGCCACAACTCCCGTTCCAGCAGGCCCGGTTGCCGCCGCCTCCGGCCCGGCCGCCCCGCTGGCCCTGCTGCGCGCCGCCCGGCACGACCGGGCGGGCACGGTCTGTCTCGTTGCGCCTCCCGGCGCCTCGCCCGTCTGCTACGACCTGCTGCCCCGGCCTACCCCGGCCCCCAGGAACTCCTGCTCCTGACCACCCCCTCACGGACGCGGCCTCCGCCGGTCCGGCCTCCGTCGCGGACGCGGTCGTCGCCGCTCTGGCCGGGCGCAGTGCCGGCCGGCCGCTGCTGCTCGCCGGGTTCTCCGGGGCCGGTGGCGTGGCGTGTGCGCTCGCCGGGCGGCTGGGGGTGAGGGGCGCCGCCCGCCCCGGGTGGTGCTGGTGCCCGCCCCGCCCGGGGAACGCGAGCGGGCGCGGATTCTGTCCCGCGCCATCGAGGACGCCTCCGCACCGCCCCCGTGACCGGTGCGCCCGCTCCACCTCTGTTCCGCCCGGCTTCGACCCCGCCTCGTGCGTGGCCGGGGACCGTGACGGTGGTACGGGCGATCCGGCCCGGCCGCAGTCGTCGCCGTCCGCCCGGGCCGCAACCCTCTGGAGAGCCATGTCCCGTCGTCTGTTCACCTCGGAGTCCGTGACCGAAGGGCACCCCGACAAGATCGCCGACCGGATCAGCGACACCGTCCTGGACGCCCTGCTGCGCCAGGACCCGGGTTCCCGGGTCGCCGTCGAGACGCTGATCACGACCGGTCAGGTCCACATCGCCGGCGAGGTCACCACCCGCGCCTACGCGCCCATCGCCCAGCTGGTGCGCGAGGCCGTCCTGGAGATCGGCTACGACTCCTCCAAGAAGGGCTTCGACGGCGCCTCCTGCGGTGTGTCGGTGTCGATCGGCGCGCAGTCCCCGGACATCGCGCAGGGTGTCGACACGGCGTACGAGAAGCGTGTCGAGGGCGATGAGGACGAGCTCGACAAGCAGGGTGCGGGCGACCAGGGTCTGATGTTCGGGTACGCGACGGACGAGACGCCGACGCTGATGCCGCTGCCGATCTTCCTGGCGCACCGCCTGGCGAAGCGTCTCTCCGAGGTCCGCAAGAACGGGACCATCCCGTACCTGCGCCCGGACGGCAAGACCCAGGTCACCATCGAGTACGACGGCGACAAGGCGGTCCGTCTCGACACGGTGGTCGTGTCCTCGCAGCACGCCTCCGACATCGACCTGGAGTCGCTGCTCGCCCCCGACATCCGGGAGTTCGTGGTCGAGGCCGAGCTGAAGGCGCTGGTGGAGGAGGGCATCAAGCTCGACACCGACGGCTACCGCCTCCTGGTGAATCCGACCGGCCGTTTCGAGATCGGCGGTCCGATGGGTGACGCGGGGCTGACCGGCCGGAAGATCATCATCGACACGTACGGCGGGATGGCCCGTCACGGTGGTGGCGCGTTCTCGGGCAAGGACCCCTCCAAGGTGGACCGTTCGGCGGCGTACGCGATGCGCTGGGTCGCCAAGAACGTCGTCGCCGCGGGCCTCGCCTCGCGCTGCGAGGTGCAGGTGGCGTACGCGATCGGCAAGGCCGAGCCGGTGGGCCTGTTCGTCGAGACGTTCGGCACCCACACCGTCGGCACGGACCTGATCGAGAAGGCCATCGACGAGGTCTTCGACCTCCGCCCGGCCGCCATCATCCGCGACCTGGACCTGCTGCGCCCGATCTACGCCCAGACCGCCGCCTACGGCCACTTCGGCCGTGAACTGCCCGACTTCACGTGGGAGCGCACCGACCGCGCCCGGCAGCTGAGGGCGGCCGCCGGCCTCTGAGGCCCCGGGCGCGGAGCACCACCCGTCACCGATCAGCACCGAGTCGAGGAGGACCAGGTGTACGACATCACCGAGGTGGACACCCGCCCGTCCCCGGGCACGACGCAGGCCCCGCTGCCGCTGCCGCTGCCGCTGTCCCTGTCCGTGCCGTCCGCGCCGCCGCTGCTGCTGGCGGGGATCGACGAGGAGGAGTGGGGGAGCCGCACGTGGTGCGCGGTATCGACTGACGGCCGCCGCCGCAACCGCGCCCGTGCCGTTCTCAAGTCATCCGCGAGCCGCTCTTGGCAGCCTGTGAAGGCAGAGACGGACCACGGATGCGGAGGGGGCGGGTATGGGACGGGTACCGCGGGGCGGCCGGCGGGCGCTGGCGGACTATGTCGTACGGCGGCTGTGGCTGTCCCTGGTGGCCTTCGGCGCCTCCTACGAGCCGTTGGCGCAGCAGGCCGCCCCGTCCGGGCGCAGGCCGGTGCAGCGTCCCGGCGGTCCGCCGCCGGCGCATCCCGAGCGGTTGCGGGAGGACGTCGCGCTGTCCGAGCAGGAGGTACGGATCCTGCGGGAGCTGTGGCCGGCCGGCTACGCCGGGCACCGGGCCCCGACCGCCGCACCTGACCCGCGGCGCGGACCCCGCAAACGGCCGGCTCCGCCCGGACGGCGGCCTGGTGAGGCCGTAAACGGAAGAAGAGGGGGGCGGCCTGTGGCCGCCCCCTTCTTCCGTGCGTTTGTCTTCGCGGGTGGCTGCTCACCACTCGACGAGGGCGAAGCTGGCGGCCATGCCGCCGCCGAAGCCGGCGAGCAGGACGAGTTCGCCGGGGTTGATCTCGCCGGCGCGGACGGCGGCGTCCAGGGTGATGGGGATGGAGGCGGCGCCGGTGTTGCCGTAGTGGGTCACGGTGCGGTGCATGCGGGCGTGGGGGAGGGCGAGGTGGGTGAAGACGTCGTCGAGCATGACGCCGTTGGCCTGGTGGGGGATGACGTGGTGGATGTCGGCGGGCTCGACGCCGGCCTCGTGGAGGAACGCCTTGGTCAGCTGGGGAGTTCCTCGACGACGAAGCGGCGCACGGCGCGGCCCTCCATCGCGAAGTAGTGCAGTCCGGCGTCCAGGGCGGCCGCGTCGAGGGCCGGCGGCTGCCGCCGGCGGGGACCTGGATGAGGCCGGTGAGTTCGCCGAAGGTGTGCAGGGCGACGTGGCGGACGGTGTGTCCGCGCTCGCCGGGGCCCAGCACCATCGCGCCGGCGCCGTCGCCGAACAGGACGACGGTCCTGCGGTCGGCGGGGTCCAGGATGCGTGAGTAGACGTCGGCGCCGATGACCAGGGCGTGGCCGCCGCGGCGCAGGATGACGCTGCCGACGGCGGAGAGCGCGAAGACGGTGCCCGAGCAGACGGCGTTGACGTCGAAGGCGGCGGTGCCCGAGGCGCCGAGGTTGTGCTGGACGTAGGCGGCGGTCGGCGGCTGGGGGTGGTCGGGGGTGGAGGTGGCGACCGCGATCACGGACAGCTGCTCGGCGGTGATGCCGGCGGCCTGCATGGCGGCCCGGGCGGCGGCGGTGGCCAGGTCGGAGGTGGCCTGGCCGGGGGCGGCCCAGCGGCGTTCACGGATCGCGGTCTTGCGGGTGATCCAGGCGTCGTCGACCCCGGCGGGCGCGCCGGCCTCGTCGTTGGAGACGATCCGCTCGGGCACGTAGGCGCCGGTGCCGAGAATCCTGACGTCCCTGATCGGGCTGCCCGTACCGAGGATCGTCGCGTCGTCCATGCGGCTGCCCTCCCTTCGCATGGTGCGTGGATGAATGGAGTGGATGGAGCGAGTGGAGCGGGTGGAGCGGGTGGGGTGGGGCGTGCCCCGGGCCGCGCCCCCTGCGCAGGGGGCGCGGCCCGGACGGTCGCCGGGGGCGGGTTCAGCGGGTTGTGTAGAGGCGTTTGTGGCCGCTGATGCCCGCCAGCCGGTAGGGGCCGGTGGTCTGGGCGGGGGTGGCGTGGTCGCCGCCGTCGGCCGGCAGGCGGTGTTCGTGCAGGGTGCGGTAGGCGTCGTAGCCGACCTCGGTGCGCCGGGTGATCGCCTCGTGGTGGGCGTCGGTGCGCAGGTGGTCGCGGTAGCCGGCGACGACGGTGCCGGCGAAGAACTCGGCGACCGAGCCGGAGCCGTAGCTGAGGAAGCCGACGTTCTTGCCGGTGAGGTCGTCGGCCTGGTCCAGGAGGGCGGCCAGGGCGAGGTAGACGGAGGCGGTGTAGCTGTTGCCGATGACCCGGTTGTAGGCGGTGGTCTGGCCCAGGGCAGCGGTGACGGTGTCGGGGTCGGTGTCGCGGCCGCAGTAGTTGAGGAGGTGGCGGTGGGCCTTGTAGGCCATCTTGGTGAAGGGCTGGTGGTAGCAGAACGCGGCGAACTCCTCCAGGGTGCGCCCGCCTTGCTCGGTGTAGTCCTTCCAGGTGCCCTCGACGGCCTGCAGGTAGGCGCCGACCGATTCCTGGCCGTCGACCAGCGCGGTGTCGCGGTAGTTGGGCCGCCAGAAGTCCATGACGTCGGCGGTGTACAGCCCGGAGGGGTCCTCGATGCGTACCAGCGCGGGGTCGACGCCGACGAGCAGGGCGACGGCGGCGGCGCCCTGGGTGGCCTCGCCGGGGCTGTCGAGGTCGTAGCGGGAGACGTCGCTGGCGATGACCAGGACCTGCTGGGCGGGGTCGCGGCGGACCAGGCCGATGGCGAACTGCAGGGCGGCGGTGGCGCCGTAGCAGGCCTGTTTGAGTTCGACGACGCGGGTGGCGGAGGGCAGGCCGATGAGGGAGTGGACGTAGATGCCGGCCGCCTTGGCCTGGTCGATGGAGGACTCGGTGGCCAGGACCAGGGTGCGGATGCGGTCGGTGCCGTGGCGGGCGATGAGGGGGCGGCGGCGGTGGCGGCGAGGGTGACGATGTCCTCGTCGGCGGCGGTCACGCTCATCGACTCCTGGCCGATGCCGACGTGGTATTTGCCGATGTCGGTGCCGTTGTGGGCGGCGAGCGCGGTGTGCGGGAGCAGCACGAACTCGCCGGTGGCGATGGACAGGTCGTGGATTCCGATGGACAGGGACATGGTCAGGCACCAACCTTTGCGGTCTTGGGGTCGCGTTCCAGCTGGACGTGCGCGCGCATCAGTTCGCCGGGGTTGGTCTGCGCGGCGAGCAGGGACAGCTCCCCGCACAGCACGCTCGCGGCGGCGATGACGGCCAGGCGGCGGGCGTTGTCGCCGGCCGGGCGGTCGGCGCGGCAGCCCAGGCGGGTCAGGTTCGTCTCCACGAAGCCCAGGCCCTTGCCGTTGCCGACGGTGCCGACGATCAGGTTGGGCAGGGTGCAGGCGAAGTAGAGGTCGCCGTCGCGGTCCTCGGCCATCGTCACGCCCTGGGAGCCCTCGACGATGTTGGCCGCGTCCTGGCCGGTGGCGAGGTAGAAGCCCAGCAGCATGTTGGCGTAGTGGGCGTTGGCGGAGCGGACGCCGCCGGCCAGCAGGGTGCCCAGCAGGTTCTTGCGCAGGTTCAGCTGGGCGATCTTCGCGGCGGTGGTGTGCAGGACACCGTGCACCACACGTCGCGGGGACGAGGAGTTCGGTGACGACGTTCTTGCCGCGCCCCAGGATGCCGTTGACGGCGCTGGCCTTCTTGTCGGTGCAGTAGTTCCCGGAGATCGAGCCGTAGGAGATGTCCGGGACGGTGGCCAGGAGGTGGGCCAGCAGGGCGTCGGAGGCGAGGGTGGCCATGTTGTGGCCCGACGCGTCGCCGGTGGAGAACTCGAACCGCAAAAACAGCAGGTTGGCGTTGATCTCGTGGCGCACCCCGATCAGACGGGCGTAGCGGCTGCAGCCGCGCACCACCTCCCGCAGCTCCTCGATCCTTGCCTCGACGGTGCGGGCGGCGGTGAGGGCGGCCTGCGCGTCGGTGGCCTCGACCAGGACGGAGCGGGTCATCCGCTCGTCCACGAGGGTGGCGACGATGCCCTCCTGGGCGAGCATGGACACCTTCGCGCCGCGGCCCACCGAGGGCCACAGCGGCGACTCGTAGGTGGCCAGCGGGATGTGGGTCTCGGTGCGGGCGACGTTCCCGGAGATACGCACGGGTCCCACCCAGCGCATCGGGATTCCGGCGATGGCGTGCTGGTCGGTCATGAGGTGCTTCCCGTCGTCGGGGCGCTCGGCGCGCCGGAGCTGGAGCGGCGGGCCAGGGTGGCGGTATCGATGCCGCGGTCCGCGCAGAAGTCGCGCAGGGAGCCGTGCAGGAGCAGGTCGCAGCGGGCCAGATCGGCCGGCGTGGGCGCGCCGAGCATGGTCTGCAGCGCGGCCAGCTGGTCCAGCCAGCGGGTGAGCTGTGCGCTCAGGGCGGGGACGCCGCCGTCCAGGAGGGTGCGCAGGAAGATCCCGGACGCGCCGACCGCGACCGCGCCCAGCGCCAGGGCGCGGGCGGCGTCCAGGGGCCGCGCACCCCGCCGGAGGCCAGCAGCGGCAGCCCGGTGCCGGAGGCGTCCAGCAGGCAGGCGGGCGCGGACTGCCCCCAGCCGTGCAGGAAGGCGTACTCGCCCTCCTGGCGGCGGCCGTTCTCGATGCGGGCGAAGTCGGTGCCGCCGCGGCCGCTGACGTCGGCCGCGGCCACCCCCAGCGTGCCCAGCAGCTGGACGGTCTGCCGGCTCAGGCCGTTGCCGACCTCCTTGACGATCACCGGGATGTCGACCGCCGCGGCGATCTTCTCGATCTGTCCCGGCCAGGCGGCGAAGGAGCGGTCGCCCTCCGGCATCGCGGTCTCCTGCGCGGTGTTGACGTGGATCTGCAGCGCGTCGGCCCGCAGCAGCTCGACCGCGCGCCACACGTTGTCCACCGACGCCGTCGCATTCACGTTGGCCAGCACGAACCCGTCCGGGTTCTCCTCGCGCAGCACACTGAACGTGCCCGCGCAGTCGGGGTCCTTGAAGTAGGCGTTCATCGACCCCGACGCGATGGGCACCCCGTCTCGCGGGCGGCGATCGCCAGGTCGCGGTTGATGGCGCCGGTGCGCGGGCTGCCGCCGGTCATCGCGTTGACATACAGCGGCACCGGCCAGGACAGGCCCGCGAACGAGGTGCCCAGGGACACCTCCTCGCGGTCCAGGCCGGCCAGGGCGTGATGGACGAACGACACCTCGTCGAAGGGGTGGGGTCCGCGGGGGTGTCCTGCTGCTCGATGGCGAGCCGGACGTGGTCGTCCTTGCGTTGAGCACTCATGATCGCGGGGTCCTTTCGGGCCGTTGCGCGGCGGGGCGCACGGGCAGGGGATGCACCCCGGCCGCCGTCCAGTGCCGCCGTACCTGACAGATGTGCCGGGAGGCGGCCGCGTCCAGCAGGGCGATACCGCAGTCGCCGCCGCCCGCCCCCGAGGGTTTGGCGGCGGCGCCCACGGCCTCGGCCGCCTCGCACAGCCGCCTCAGCCGGGGCGTGAAGATGCCCAGCCCGACCGCCTCGTCCAGCCGCGCCAACTCCGCCGCCGCGGTGCGGATCTGCGCCAGCAGCCCGGCGTCGTCGCCGCGCTCCAGCGCGCCGGCCGCCGCCTCCACCAGCCGGTTGCTGGCCCGGGTGAACCGCCGGCGTGCGGCGGTGTCCGGGCGTCCGCCGCGCCGCTGGAGGCCGGCGACCTGGGCGGCGGTGGAGACGGGCTCCCGGTCCAGCCGACCTCCAGCCGCAGCCCGGCCGGCGGCGGCAGCCGCCGCACCTCATGCCCCGGCCAGGGCGCGGCCAGCGTCCGGGCGATGCCCACCCGCCGGGCCAGGTCGAGGACGAAGGCCCGCTCCGGCGCCCGGTAGAGGATCCAGCCGCCCCAGGCACTGGCGGCCAGATCACCCCGAGCCCTTCGGATCGATCCGCGCGCAGGCCAGCATCGCCAGCCGGTAGCGCTCACCGGCCGACAGCTCCACCCCGCAGAACGCGGCCACGGCGTCCACCGCGGCCACGGTCACCGCACCCGAGGACCCCAGCCCGTACTTCCGGCCCCCTCGTGCAGCCCGCTGCTCACCGCGACCCCCAACTCCGGTACCCGCAGGCCCCGTTCGGCCAGCAGCGCCCCCACTGTCTCCACGGCCCCCACGACATGCGCGAGCCCGGCCCGCGCCTGCGCGCCGTCGCCGGGCCCGTGGAGGACCAGGCGGCCTTTGTGCCAGCGCCAGGCGGTGGGGTGGGGGTGAGGTCGCTGGAGATGGTGACGTCGGGAGCGGGAGCGGGAGCGGGAGCGGGAGCGGGGGTGGGGGTGGTGGGCGTGGTGAAGAGGCTGGGGAGTGATCTGTGGTGAGCGGGTCGAGTCCGCCGGGGGCACGGAATTCCCCGGCCCGCCGGAGTCGCTGAAGCCGCCGGATCCGCCGGGGTTGCCGGGTGTGCCGGTGACCGTGACGGTGATGTAGCGGTCGACGGCGACCAGGATCGCCGGGTTGCCCGCGTCCACCACGGCGTACTCGCCCGCGACGAACAGCTTGCCCGGTGCCCGGCGTACCACCGTGCGGGCGGCGGCCACCTCTGCCGGGGCGGTCATCGGCCGGCCCCGTCCGTCTCGTCCAGCAGCCGGGCACCGGGGCGGGGCCGGCCACCAGCACCCGTGCCGACGGCACGGTCTCGGCGAGGGCGGCGGCCACCCGGCGCGCGTCCGCGCGCCGGCACAGCACCTTGACGTTCGGTCCGGCGTCCATCGTCGCGTAGGCCGCGATCCCCTCCCGCCGCAGCTGCAGCACCCCGTCCAGGACGGTGACCGTGGCCGGCGACAGGTAGCGCACCGCGGGCCGCGCGGCGAGCATCGTGGCGTGCATCCCCAGCGCGTTGCGCTCGGCGATCTCACCCACCGCCTCCAGGTCCCCGCGCTCCAGCGCCGCCCGCATGTCCGCGAGGTCGGCCCGGCTGGAGTCGGCCCAGGGCCGGTACAGCGGCGAGGTGTCCACGGTGCGGCGCATCGCCTCCCGGCTGGAGACCGTCTTGGGTCCCGCGTCCAGGACCGCGACGACCAGCGCCGGGTCCAGGCCGGCGGCGGGCACCGGCTCGGCGTAGGAACCAGCGTCCGCCGCCGCGCCGGTGGCGCCGGCCGGCCCCGCGTGCCAGACGGCGAAGCCGCCGAACACCGACCGCGAGGCGGAGCCCGAGCCGCGCCGGGCCAGCCGGGACAGTCCGGTGGCGTCCAGCTCCAGCCCGTAGGCGGCCGCGGCGGCGACGGCCAGCGCGGCGAACCCGCTGGCCGAGGACGCAAGCCCCGCCCCGGTGGGCACGGTGTTACGGCTGTCCACCACCGCCCGCCGCGTGGAACCGGCCCGCTCGCGCACCAACTCCAGGAACGCGGTGACCCGCCGTGCGGCCTCGCCCGTCGCGGGCACCCCGCCGAGCGTCACCTCGTCACGGCCGGCCGCGCCGTCCAGCCGGACCCGGGTGGTGGTCGGGAAGACGTCCAGCGTCATCGACAGACTGTCCGTCCAGGGCAGGATCAGCCCCTCGTCCCGCTTGCCCCAGTACTTGACCAGCGCGATGTTGGGATGCGCGACGGCGGTGACACCGGCGGCGGCGTCCGCCCCCGCAGGCCGCGGCACGGTCTGTCTGCGTCAGGCCCGCCACGGCCTGGGCCAGCCCCGGCACGGTGGTCGGTGTGTGTTCACGGCGCATGGTTGTCGAGCCCCTTCAGCGGTATGAGCCACGTCTGTACGGCGCCTGCCTCGTGCAGGCGCCGGGTGACCTCGCGGGCCCGCTGCGGCGGGGCCAGCGCGATCATGCAGCCGCCCAGACCACCGCCGGTGATCTTGGCGCCGAGGCTGCCCGCCGCCAGCGCGGCCGCCACCAGCCGCTCGATGGGGCCGGTGCTCAGGCGGGCCGCCCGCAGCAGCGCGTGATAGTCCGTCATCCGCCGGCCCAGGTCGCCCGCCCGGCCCTCGGCGAGCGCGACCAGGGCCTCCTCGGTCAGCTGCGTGGCCCGCCCCACGAACCGCGTCCGCGCCCCGGGCCGGCGTTCGAAGCCCTCCCGCAGCAGCTCGACCGCCTCCCGGGTGCTGCCCGGCTCGCCGCTGTCCGCGACGATGAACAGCCCCTCGCAGCCCAGCCGCACTCCCGGGTGCGGCCCGCCCGGAACAGCAGCGGGCGCAGCGCGCCGACGGTCATGGCGTCGACGCCGCTGGCCCTGCCGTGCGCCATGTTCTCGGCCGTCTGCACCAGTTCGAACGCCGTGGCCTCGTCCAGCTCCCGGCCGAAGAGGTCGGCCAGCGCGAACGCGATCGCCCGCGAACTGGCCGCGCTGGAGCCCAGCCCCCGGCCGTGCGGGATCGCACCGTCGAGGATCACGTCCAGATACGGCCGCCCGCTCACGCCCATCCGCGCCTTGAACTCCGCGGCCAGCCGGCGCAGCCCGTCGGAGGCCTGCGTCACCATCGCCCGCGAGGGAGAACCGGTCACCGTGTAGGAGAGGTCGCCCTGCCCGTCGCCGGGCTGGGCGGACCACCCGGCGCTGGCCGTGACGGTGAGCTGCGGGATCGGCAGGGCGAGCGCCGGGGCGCCGTAGACGACCGCGTGCTCTCCCAGCAGGATCGCCTTGGCGTGGGCGCGGCCGATGCCGACCGAGCGGGTCCGGCGGCTGTCCGGAACCCCCTCCGCCGAGGTCGGTAGAGTCAACGCACTCAGCTCCCTATGTCTGTCGTGCACGGAGATGTCAGAGATCCCGGAGACGCCGGGGATACCGGAGATGCCGGTGGCGCGGGGCCGCACAGCGGCCGTGGGGGCCAGGGGCCCGCGACGAGGCGCGGCGCCAACCGCCGTACACCGCAGGGGCTTCACGCACGGCGCGATCGCGCCGGACGCAGCCGGAACGGTGAAGCGGTGCACCGGCGAACCGGCGGACCGGCGGACCGGTGAGCCGGCGGACCGATGGGCTGGTGGAACCGGGGAAAGAAAAAGTGCCGCGCACCCCATGAGAGGGGCGACCGCGGCACGCGCTCCCTGCCGCAGCACGGCCTCGCGGCGGCTTTCGGGCAGGGGAGATGTAGGGGAATAGTGACACGGGGTCAGGCCCCCGCCAACACCGCACGGAAGTGACGTGGGTCACTCGCCGGGAGGGTGGAAACCTGCCCGCGCAACCGGCGCAGCCGCGGCTGCCAGGGCAGTCGCGGCGGGCATGGTCGGGCTCTTCGGGTCTGTGGGGAAAGGGAGTTGAGGAACCGTCAGGAGCGTTCGGTGAAGCGGTAGTTGGTGATCCCGGCTGCCGGGGGCCGGAGTTGGGGGAGCGGCGGGAGCCGGGGAGCGGAGAGTCGCCGGGGGTGCGCGGGCGCGGGGCTCCGCGTCACAGACGTACCGCCTGCCCTACGGCCCCTGCCCTACGGCCTCTGTCCTACGGCCCCTGGCCGCCACCCGCTTCGGAGGGCAACCGGCAGCCGCCCGACCGGAGTTGGGGGCGAGGTCAGGGCCGCCGGTGCAGGGCGATCTCGGTGAGTTCCTCGATGTCGAACTCGGAGCGGCGGTGCGGGGCGCCGTAGCGGGTGATCTTCCCGCGGCTGACCCACTTGCGGATCGTCGCCTCGGAGACCCCCACGGCGAGGGCGGCCACCTTGGTGGGGACGAGCCGGTGGCTGGGTGGCTTGATCATGCGCTGATGCCCTTTCGCTGGCGTTCCATGAGGGTGCGCAGCCCCAGCCACTCGCCCACGTTCCACGCGTGCCCCGAGGAGCACCGGATGCTGCCCCCGAACCCGCGCCTGAACCCGGACCGGCACCACCACCGCTCCCGGCACCGGTGCCGCGCTGCGGGAGGGCGCTGATCGTCCCCGGGCAGCCGTCCACCACGCAGCCGCGGATGAGGGCGTGCAGGGGGTGCGGGTCGGGGTCGATGGTCTGGCGCAGCTCGCCGACGAGGCGTTCGATCTCGTCGGCGAAGTCGTCCGCCGGGGGCTGGCCGGCGAGCCACTCCAGGTGCCGGATCAGGAACCGGGCCAGCGAGGGGACGCTGCGCGCCGGCGTGGTGGTCCCGCGCTTCTCGGCGACCAGCGACGACCACGACTCGAGGATGGTCAGGATGTTGTGCCGGGCGTCGAGCACGGCGATGTCGAGGTGGTCCCGCTTGCTTGCGGCTGCCGGAGACCTTGGTGGGATTCGTGCGCCGGCCCGTGGGGAGGCCTGGTGCAGGCATTCCTGGTGCAGTGCGGGAAGCACCCGCAGATGCTGCGCCGCCCTTCGCACGCACGGGGCGCAGAGGACGGACCCGGCGGCGGCGACGCTTTCCTGGGGGTGACTCCTGGGGCATGACTGGGAATTCATCGAAACTCCTTCACGAGGCGTCTGGGGCCCCGCAACCGCTGTCCACAACTGTGCTGTCGGATATCCCGTGCATCCATCCCGCGAATCCGTGACTCCGCGAATACTTGAATCCGTTTACGCGTGTGCCTTTGCGGATGTTTCTTTTGTGCGGGTGGCCGTATGTGCCGTGCCGGTCACGGCGGTTGACCCGGCGGGGTTTTCGTCCGCGAGGGGTCCTTCCATTACCCGCCCGGTGACTCGAGTCCCGATACAGCCCCGTTCGGGAACATGCCGGGGAAATGGCGTGCCGGATTTCTCGAGGCCTTTTCCACCCGGAGCCGAGCCCTGGTCGAGCGTCTGCACCGACGGTGGCGGCAGGAAGGGAGGAACTGTGGACGGTACGCACGCAGGCGAACGCGCAGTAGACGCCGGACTCCTCGCAGGGCCGCTCGTCATGACGACCGATCAGTTTCCCCCGGGCGGAGTCTTTCCCCCGGGGACCCGGATCCCCGCGCCGCCGCGCCGCCGCCCGGCGACGCGACCGCGGCCCATCTGGAGGTGTGCCTGGTCGGTGCCGGCCCCGGGGCCTTTCCGTGCTGGAACGGCTGTGTGCGCAGGAACGGAAGTCGCCCCGCTGGGACACCGTCACCGTGCATGTCGTCGATCCCGGCCCGCCGGGCTCGGGCCGGGTGTGGCGCCCCACCCAGTCGCGGCAGCTGCTGATGAACACCGTCGCCTCGCAGGTGACGGTCTACACCGATGCCAGTGTCCGCATCGACGGTCCGCTGGAGGGGGCCCGAGCCTGTACGAGTGGGCGCGCGCCCTGGAGTCGGGGCACCCTGGAGGGCGCTCCCGACGCCGGTGCCGGCCTCGGCGCGGAGGTTCTTGCCGAGGCGCGCGTCCTGGGCCCCGACACGTATCCCACCCGCGCCCTCTACGGCTCCTATCTCACCTGGGCGTTCGGGCGGGTCGTCGCGAACGCCGCGGCCCATGTCCGGGTGCGCACCCACGCGCTGCGTGCCGTCGCGCTCACGGATGCCGACGGTGTCCGGGCGGGCCGCCAGAGCGTGGTGCTGGAGGACGGCACCCGGCTGGGCGGCCTGTCGGCGGTGGTCCTGGCGCAGGGGCACGTCCCGGTGCGGCCCTCCCGCACCGAGCGCCGGCTGGCGGCTTTCGCGGCCCGGCACGGCCTGACCTATGTGGCGCCCGCCAACCCGGCCGACGTGGACCTCTCGGCCGTACGGCCGGGCGAGAGCGTGCTGCTGCGCGGGCTGGGCCTGAACTTCTTCGACCACATGGCGCTGTTCACCCGCGGGCGCGGCGGTGTCTTCACCCGCACCGGCGGGCGTCTGGTCTACCGGCCCTCGGGCCGCGAGCCGCGCCTGTACGCCGGGTCGCGGCGCGGGGTGCCCTACCAGGCGCGCGGCGAGAACGAGAAGGGCGCCCACGGCCGCCACCGCCCGCGGCTGCTGACGGCCGAGTACGTCGCGGCGCTGCGGGCCGCCGACCGGCGCAGCACGGCCGTCGACTTCGCCGCCGACCTGTGGCCGCTGATCTCCAAGGAGGTGTGCGCCGTCTACTACGCGGCGCTGCTGGCCCGGCGCGGTGAACCGGCCGCCGTGGCCGAGGAGTTCACCGAGCGCTATCTGCACGCCGAGCCCGGAGAAGCCGAGGACCGCCTGCTGGAGGAGGCCGGGATCACCGGGGCGCAGCGCTGGGACTGGGAGCGCATCGCCCGCCCCTACGGCACCCGTGCCTTCCCCGACCTGGCCGCCTTCCGGACCTGGCTGCGGGGGCATCTCGACGAGGACGTCCGCCTGGCCCGGCAGGGCAATGTCAGCGGGCCGGTCAAGGCGGCCCTGGACGTGCTGCGCGACCTGCGCAACGAGGTCCGCCTCGCCGTCGACCACGCCGGCCTGAGCGCCGCCTCCCACCGTGACGACCTGGAGCGCTGGTACACCCCGCTCAACGCCTATCTCTCCATCGGCCCGCCGGCCTCCCGCATCGAGGAGATGGCCGCGCTCATCGACGCCGGCATTCTGGAGGTGACCGGACCCGGCCTGCGGGTCGGCGTGCAGGAGCACGACGCGTCCGGCCCCCCCTGCTTCGTGGCCACCTCCGAGACGATCCCGGGCGTACGGATCCGGGCCACCGTCCTGATCGAGGCCCGCCTGCCCGGCACCGACCTGCGGCGCACCGCCGACCCGCTGATGAGCCAGCTGCTGCGCACCGGCCAGTGCCGCCCCTACCGCATCCCCGCCCTCCACGACGAGGACGACGGCGGCGGGTATGAGACCGGGGTCTGGCGGTGACCGAGCGCCCCTACCGTCTGATCGACGCGCACGGGGTGCCCCATCCGCGGCGCTTCGCCTACGGGGTGCCCACCGAGTCCGTGCACTGGGTGACCGCCGCGGGCATCCGGCCCGGCGTCGGCTCGGTCACCCTGGAGGACTCCGACGCCATCGCCGCCGCGGTCCTGGCCGTGCCCCAGGCCCACAACACACCCGCCACCCCCGCCGGCCGGTGCGGCCCGCCTCAACACCCCTGCCCCCGCCCCGACCCCGGCCCCGGCCCAAACCCTGGCCCCGAGCGTGAAGGCGGCCACATGACCTCCCCCGACCCCACCCCGCCGCCCGCGTCGCTGTCCGCGCATCTGGACGCAGGCCTGCTGTCCCCGGTGCGGGCGGGCACCCCCGTCGAGGCGGCCGTCGGCGATGTCGCGTGGCTGCAGGCGATGCTGGACGCGGAGGCGGCGCTGGCCCGGGCGCAGGCCCGTCTGGGCACGGTGCCGGCCGCGGCGGCCGCGGCCGTCACCGCCGCGGCACGGGCGGAGTTCTTCGACGTACGCGAACTGGCCCTGGCCGGCGCGGGGAGACCGCGAACCCGGTGGTGGGCCTGGTCGCGGCGCTGACCGCGCGGGTCGCGGCGGACTGCCCGGGCGCCGCCGAGTACGTGCACCGCGGCTCCACCAGCCAGGACGTCCTGGACACCGGCGCGATGCTGGTCGCCGCCCGCGCGCTGCGCCTGATCGTGGCGGACCTGCGTTCCGTCGCCGACGCGCTCGCGGTGCTGGCGGCCGGGCACCGGGACACGGTGATGGCGGGCCGCACCCTGGCCCTGCACGCCGTGCCCACCACCTTCGGCCTCAAGGCGGCCGGCTGGCGCCAGCTGGTCCTGGACGCCGCCGACCGCCTCGACCGGCTGGCCTCGGGCGGCCTGCCGGTGGCGCTCGGCGGCGCGGCCGGCACCCTGGCCGGCTACCTCCAGTACGCCGGTCCCGGCACCGACCCGGCCGCCTTGTCCCAGGAGCTGACGGAGGCGTTCGCCCGGGAGACGGGACTTGCCGCGCCGGTGCTGCCCTGGCACGCGCTGCGCACCCCGGTCGCCGACCTGGCGGCCGGCCTCGCGCATGCGGCCGGGGCGCTGGGGAAGATCGCCGCGGACGTGCTGGTGCTGGCCCGCACCGAGATCGGGGAAGTGGCCGAGCCGGCCGTCGCGGGGCGGGGGCGTCCTCGGCGATGCCCCACAAACGCAATCCCGTGCTGGCCACCCTGATCCGCTCGGCCGCGCTGCAGGTGCCCGCGCAGGCGGGTGTGCTGACGCAGTGTCTGGTGGCCGAGGACGAACGCTCGGCCGGGGTGTGGCACGCGGAGTGGCAGCCGCTGCGCGAGTGCCTGCGGCTGACCGGCGGCGCCGCGCACACGGCCGTCGAACTCGCCCGCGGTCTCACCGTCCGCCCCGACCGGATGCGCGCCAACCTCGAGGCCACCGGCGGACAGCTCGTCTCCGAACGCCTCTCCGCCGTCCTGACCCCCGCCTGGGCCGCACCGCGGCCAGAGAACTCCTCACCCGGGCCTCCCTCCTGGCCACCCGCACCGGCCTCCCCCTCTCCGACACCCTGACCGGCCTGCCCGAACTGGCAGGCATCCTCACCAAGGAGGAAGCCTCAGCCCTCCTGACCCCGTCCGCCTACACGGGCGCGGCCCCCGCCCTGGTGGACCGGGCCCTCGCCGCGACACCCCCACGGCAGCCGTCACCGGCCCTGACACCGGCGCCGACCACGGACCTGACACGGGCCCGGGCCCCGATTCCGGCCCCGATTCCGGCTCCGGCCCGGGCTCCGGCCCCGGCGGCCGGCGGTCCCGGCCCGTGCCCGGGCCATGGCGCCGGTCCTGATCCCGGCGGTGGCGGTGGCCAGGGGTCCGGGCCCGGTATCTGACGACACCTCACCCGTTGCCGTACCGCGGCCCGCTGCGGCGCCCGGGGCCCGCGCGGGCCAACTCCCGGTACTCACCGGGCCGGTGCTCACCGGGCCGGTGCTCAAGCGCACCTCGGTCCGTCCCCGGCCCCCGCTCCACCGCCCCGCAGAACAAGATCGGCGCCCTCGCCCAAACACCCCCTGCCCGCCCCGGAAAACACTCCCTCACGCTGCCCCCGCCCAGCTCACGCCCCTCTGTCTCGAGTCCCGACGGAGTCTTCCTCGAGTCTCGCCGGAGGCCCGGTGGAGGGGGACTCGAAGAGGGCTGGAGGGGTGGTCCTCGACGGGTGGAAGGGGCCGTGCGGGGTCGTTCGGGCGCCGCATGATGAAGGCACAACGAGCAGGGAGGGCAGCCGAGTTGAGTGCATACGCGGGGGCCGGCGCGGGTGGTGGCCACGGGCGTGCCGTGGTCGTCGGCGCCGGTCTCGCCGGGCTCACGGCGGCACGGGCCCTGGCCAACTTCATGGACCACGTCACGGTGATCGAGCGCGACTGGGTGCCCTCCGGGCCGGGACGGCGTCCGGGGTGCCCCAGGCCCGGCACACCCACACGCTGGTGCCGGCCGCCCATCAGGGGCTGGAGCGGCTCTTCCCGGTATCGGCCAGGACCTGGCCGGCGCCGGGGCGGTCCCTCTCACCGTGCCCCGGGACCTGCTGGTGCTGGGCCCGGCCGGCTGGCTGCCCCGTTTCGATGCCGGCCTGTCCCTGCTCTCCGCGGGCCGCGACCTGATCGACGCGGCGGTCCGGGCCCGGCTGCGCACCGACCCGAAAGTGACCTTCCTGCCCGGGCACGAGGTCGTCGGCCTGCGCGGGGGCCGCCACGACACCGTCACCGGTGTGTGGGTGCGCGCCCGCGACCGCGCCGCCGCGGACGGGAAGGGGATACGGCGGCTGCTGTCCGCGGAGTTCGTGGTCGACGCCTCCGGCCGCGGCTCCCACGCCCCGCGCTGGCTGGCCGAACTCGGCTACCCCCGCCCCCGCAGACCCTCGCCGCCGCCCCGGCCGCCTTCGCCACCGCCGCCTTCGCCCCGCCGGTGGGCCATGTCGCCGACTGGAAGAGCCTCCTGGTGACGGCCGCGCCCGGCCTGCCCCGCCAGGGCGTCCTGCACCCCGTTGAGGGCGGCCGCTGGTCGGTGACCCTCACCCTCCCCGGCGCCGCCCGCCCCCGGCCGGCCACCCCGCCCTGCTGCACGCCGCCCGCACCCTGCGCCACCCCCTGCTCCACGACCTGCTGACCGCCGCCACCCCGCTGGGCCCGGTCTACGGCTGCACCCGCACCGGCGCCCGCTGGCACCGCTACGAGAAACTCCGCCGCTGGCCCGACCAGTTCCTCGTCGTCGGCGACGCCCTCGCCGACCTGGACGCGGCCCACGGCCACGGCATGGCCCTGGCGGTGCAGTGCGCGCTGGCCCTGGACCAGGTCCTCACCGGCCACGGCACCGCCGTCGGCATCAGCCACCGGCTGCGCCACGCCCTGGCCCGCCAGGTGGCCCCCGCCTGGCGGCAGGCCCACCCGCCCCCGCCCGCCCGGCGGCCTCCGTGCCCGCTACGCGGCCCGGATCGCGGCGGCGGCGACCACCGACCCGCACGCGGCCGCCCTGCTGCTGCACCCCTGCACCCCGCCCCGCCGTCGCCGCTGGCGGCGCTGCGCCCGCGCGTCCTGCGGGCCGCCCTGCGCACCCCGCCCGGTCCGGCCCCCTGCGCGCCGCCCAGCACCACCCACGGCCCGGACACCCCCGCCGCCGCACCCCCGCACCCCCGCAGCAGTCCCGGTACGCACGGCCGGTGCCGTGCCCGCCCGGCCCGCAGACCCGCCGCCCACGCCGGCGCCGGCCCCCGCCGGTGAACGGAGGCGGCCGTGAACACCCGCCCCCACCCGGCCCCACGAGGTGTCCCGCATGACGAGAGTGGAGAAAGTGAACCGACCAGCCGCCCCAGAAGCCACCCCGGCACACCTCCGGGCGCCCCCGACCCGCACCCGGCGCAGTCTCCTCGCACACGGTGGTCCGGCCCTCGCCGCGGCAGACCGCCCCCACCGTCCGGCGGCGAGGGAAGGGGCCCGGGCATGACCGGCACCGACACACCCGCACGCGCCGGCCGCACCACCGCGCCGCGCGGCGAACGCATCGCCGACTGGACGGACGGCCGGCTGGGGATCTACAACTTCCGCTTCCTGGTGCGCAAGGTGTTCCCCGAGCACTGGTCGTTCATGTTCGGCGAGATCGCCCTCTACAGCTTCGTCGTGCTGCTGGTGACCGGGATCTGGCTCACCCTCTTCTTCGACCCGAGCATGTCCGAGACCGTCTACCACGGCTCCTACGGCCCGCTGCACGGCGTCCGGATGTCCCAGGCCTACGCCTCCACCGTCCACATCAGCTTCGAGGTCCGCGGCGGGCTGTTCATCCGCCAGCTGCACCACTGGTCGGCGCTGACGATGATCGGCGCCCTGTGCCTGCACACCCTGCGCCACTTTCTGACCGGCTCGTTCCGCAAGCCGCGCGAGGTCAACTGGCTGTTCGGGTTCACGCTGCTGGTGCTGGTCACCCTGGAGGGCTTCGTGGGCTACTCGCTGCCCGACGACCTGCTCTCCGGCACCGGCCTGCGCATCGCCGAGGGCGTCACCCTGGCCATCCCGCTGGTGGGCACGTACCTGTCGATGTTCCTGTTCGGCGGCGAGTTCCCCGGCCACAACGTGATCGGCCGGTTCTACGGCTTCCACATCCTGCTGATCCCCGGCATCGTCGTGGCGCTGCTGACCGTCCACCTGATCCTGGTCTTCTACCACAAGCACACCCAGTTCCGCGGTCCCGCCCGCACCGAGAAGAACGTGGTGGGCCAGCCCCTCTTCCCGCACTACACGGCCAAGGCCGGCGGCTTCTTCTTCATCATCGCCGGGGTGCTGTCCCTGCTGGCGGGCATCGCGCAGATCAACCCCGTGTGGACGTACGGCCCCTACCGGCCCGACCAGATCTCCCAGGGCTCCCAGCCCGACTGGTACATGGGCTTCCTGGAAGGAGCCCTGCGGGCCATGCCCGCCTGGGAGTTCAGCCTCGCCGGCTACACCGTCAACCTCGGCATCCTCATCCCCGCGGTGATCGTGCCCACCCTGATGATGGCCGTGATCGCGCTGTGGCCGTTCCTGGAGGCGTGGGTGACCGGCGACCGCCGCGAGCACCACCTCCTGGACCGGCCGCGCGACCACCCCACCCGCACCGCGTTCGGCATCGGCTTCGTCGCCCTGTACCTGGTGCTGTTCTTCGGCGGCGCCAACGACGTGCTCGCCCAGGAGTTCCACCTCTCCCTCAACCAGATCACCTGGTCGGTACGGATCGGCGTGTTCGTCGTCCCCGCGCTGACCTACATCGTCACCCGGCGGATCTGCCTGGGCCTGCAGCGCCGCGAACGCGACACCCTGCTGCACGGCCGGGAGACCGGCCGGATCAGGAGACTGCCGCACGGCGAGTTCGTCGAGGTCCACCAGCGCCTGGACCGCCGGCGGGAGTACGAGCTGCTGGCCCGCAAGACCTACACCCGCTGCCCGCCCCCGCCGCCGAACACGACGGCGTGCCCAACCCCGACCGGCGCCGGCAGCCCTGCGCCACCGCCTCAGCCGCTGGCTCTACGGCAACCAGATCGCCAAGCCCACCCCGGCCGAGATGCGCGAAGCCCTGGCCCACTTCGCCCACGCCGAACCCGCCGCACTCGACGGCCCCTCCGCCAACGGGCACGCGGCCTCCAACGGCCACGCCTCCTCCAACGGCCACAGCCCTCCAGCGGGCACGGCCCCTCCGAGCCGGTGTCCGCGGACTCCGGCGCGGGCCGCCGCTTGGCCGGGGGCCGGGAGGCGGACCAGGAACCGCACTGACCCGGGGCGGGGCCGGTGCGGGCGGCGCGGGTGACCGGGGACGGCCACCCGCGCCGCCCGCCGTCCCCCACCCCCTTCTCCCGCACCACACAACACCTGACGGACCATCACCACACTTCGCAATCAGGCCGGTTGACGTGCCACCGGCCCCACTTCCCCCTCAGGCCGCGTCCCTTCAGGGCGCGCCCTTCGGGCCGCGCCGTTGCCGCCGTAGCCCCAACTCCTCGTCCACGGAGGCCCGATGAGCAGAGTTCGCTGGCGCCGGGACGTGGTCCCGGCCGAGTCCATCACCCGGGCGCGGGCCGGGCTGACGCGTGATGTGCGCGGGCGGCAGCGCCGTTACCTCATGGCGATGGTGGTGCGCACCGTGTGCGTGGTGCTGATGGCCGCGACCTGGAACCGCTGGCCCGTCCTCGCCGCCTGCGCGCTGGCCGGGGCGGTCGTCATCCCGTATGTCGCGGTGGTCCTCGCGCAGGCCCACTGGCGCCAGCAGCGCGGCCCGCGCCACGCGGTGGCACACGCCGCACGGGAGGAGCCCGCCGCCCGCGTCGTCCTGGAACCCACCCTGATCCTGCCGCCGGAACGCTGACGCCGCTGCGGGCCGGCACGAGGACCGATGCCGTCGATCATCTGGTCGGGGTGTAGGCGGGGTAGTCGTCGTTGATACGGCCGAACGAGTCGTCTGCTGCTCTGGCTTGGAACCCCACTGCCGACCTTCGCGCGTCCGCAGCTCGCCCCCGCTCCGTAGTACCGTTTCGATTGGTAGACGCGACGACGAGTGAACCGGAGCCCGCATGCCTGCGGCAGGAGAGACCGAGCGCGCCCCCAACATTGGGAAGGCCGCATGGGAGAGCGCGGGCGAACGTGCCAAGAGCGAGGGACTGCCTCTCATCTGGGTCATGAGCCGAGCCCTCACCGACTACGCTGCCGGAACCCTCACCCTGCCCCGCACCACCGCCGGCACGGAGACCGGACCCCGCCGCGGACGGACCGTCTTCGCAACCGACGCCGTATGGATCGGCGCCGACACGCGTCGTGCGAAGGACAGCATCCGCTCGATGTCCGCGCTCTGCGAAATCCTCCTGGACGCCTACGCCCGAGGCGAAGTCCACCCGTACGCCCGCATGGTCACCACCGCACAGCGTGAGGAACTCAAGCAGACCACGCCCACCCCCGTAACCGCCTGACGAACGCCGACCGCCACGAAGGAACGCCGCTCATGACCACGCTCACCGACCTCCCGGCGGGACCGCTCATCCCCATGCCGGACAGGAACCCTGCCGCTCTCCGCGTCGCCGTAGCCCGCCTCAGCCCCGAAGCCCTGCCCAGGTTCGATACGCACTGGACCGAAGCCATGAACCAGGCTCGCGACGAGTTCAGCCTTCTACCCGGCCGCCACTTCGTCGATCACTGGTGGGCATGGGTCGCCATCCAGCGGTGGCCCGAACGAGCCGCCCGTTTCCGCGAATGCGAACACATCGTCGCCACCAGCGACGACAAGGTCACCCGTCGCGCCGCCTCCGCCGAACTCGGCCGCATTCTCGCCGACTCGCAGGCCAACGCCACGTGAGCGACTGGACCTGGGAGTACAACCCAGACGCCGAACACGTCGTCGGCAACCTCTCCGAGCCTTACAGGCGGGACGTCGAAGACCTCGCTCGCCGCATCGCCGAAGCCATCGGCGTCCGCCGTATCGGCCATCCCTTCGACATCCAGGAATCCGCCTCCGGCGTCAAGACCCACGCCGAAGGACCGGTCATGATCTGGTACCAGGAGGACTACCGCGACGATGTCGTGCTGATCCTCCGCGCACAGCACTACCTGGCCCCCGCAGCCGACCAGGACGGCGAGGAGTAAGGGCCTCACCACCCACCAGCGTCTCAGCTCCCAGGGCGGGAGCGCTGGTGCGTGGCGTGGCTACGCCCTGAGGGCGAGGGCACGTCCGCCGAGGGCCTCGTCCCTGTCAAAGGTGTCGCGAAGTCGACGAATGCGGTCCAGGCCGTGGGTTGTGCGGCTAGTGCGGGGCGAGTGGTGTCCTTCGAGTCGCGGACGTAGGCACTGGCGGGACGGACGGCAGCCTCGATACATCCACCGCCTTCCCCGCTGCTGTAACTGCTCTTGCGCCATACCAACGGGTCTATGTGCGGCTGGTGTTACTGGCGGGCTCTCGTATTTCAGCTGTCGAAGGTTCCCCGGGAGTCCATCCGCGGCCTCGGCCAGCACCTCGCCGACCACCTCCAGGCGCTGATCTCTGGCGGAGCCCGTTGCCCGCTGTCATCGTCCGCCTCGCCCCGGCCGCAGGCGAGCGCGGCAGGCCTCCCGTGCGAAGATCGCGCTGCTGGGCGAGGCCAAGGCGACCGCCGCCCGCCGGGGGCCGGTGACCTGGAACGCCTGGAACGCATCCGTACCCCTGCTCGCGGACCAGGGGTACGACACAGCCGGCACCACTCTGGCCCTGTACTCCCTGCACGGCTTCTACCCCGACCTGGCCGACCGCCGTGACGACCTTCTCCTGGTCGATCTGCCCACCCTCTACGGCAGCTGACACCAAAAGCGGCCGTCTTCGGACCAGCAGGGCGCGGGCGGCTGCATGCCCTCACACCGCGTCACCAGGGAAAGCGATCAGGGCCGCACGTCGCACACCGGAACCGGGGAGGGGGTGCCCGCCGGTGTCGGCAGGCCCGGTCTCAGGCGGTGGTCGCCCGGTTGGCCGGTACTGCGGTGTTGCGGTGGCGTTCTTCGTTGATGCGCCGGGCTTCTTCGAGTTGGTCTTCGAGGATGATGATGCGGCAGGCGGCCTCGATGGGGGTTCCGTGGTCGACGAGTTCGCGGGCGCGGGCGGCGATGCGCAGTTGGTAGCGGGAGTAGCGGCGGTGGCCGCCGGCGGAGCGCAGCGGGGTGATGAGGCGGGCTTCGCCGATGGCGCGGAGGAAGCCCTGGGTGGTGCCGAGGAGTTCGGCGGCCCGGCCCATCGTGTAGGCGGGGTAGTCGTCGTCGTCGATACGGCTGAACGAGTCGTCTGCTGTCATTGCACCTCTCTGTGGAACGCGTGGAGGGGCCCTGGCGCTCATCGCACCAGGGCCCCGAAGGAACTGCTACACCATCTGCCGGCCCTGTTACTGCGCCGGCCTTCTGTTTCCGCTGCCCTGACGTGAATCGTGTCGGGGCTGCTGGGATCGCGGTTGCTTGACCGGAGACCACCTCACTATCGATGTCCTGCGGTACCCGGGTTCAAAATGCCGGCCCGGGCGATCCTGATGGTGTTCGGCTCCTCCGTTCTTCCCTCTGGAATCAACTGACTGCAACTGCGGTACTGCGTACTGCCGGTGATGCGAACTGCTGGTACTGCGACCTACTGGTACTGCGTACTGCTGTGCGGCCTGTGGCAGCGCCGCTCTTCGGCAGCCAGCCCCGTCGCCCGTCCTGCGTCTGCTCTGGCTTGGAACCCCACTGCCGAACCTCCCGGTGCGCGCGTCCGCAGCCGACGCCTTCACCGAGGTGCTGCTCACTGACTTCACTGCTGGATACCGCGAACTGCACTTACCGGTACTGCCACCGCGTCGACCGCGGTCCTGCTGACGGCGGCCCCTGATCACTGCGGGCCACCCGGTACGGCCGCCAGTCCCGTCGCCGTCCTGCAACCGCTCTGGCTTCGGAACTCCACCACCGCACCGTCCTGCGAACTGCACCTGCGGGTACTGCCTGTACTGCTCCGCCCGGCAGTTCGTGTCTGCCAGGCCCTGCTGTCTCTCTGGGCTACGAGAGAACCTTAACCACACCCCCAGGGCAATGTCTACTCCGACAAACACAGATTTCCGCGCGTTCGACAGCAAGGCAATCGACCTCGAACGGTGCCGCGGCAGGGTGCGGAGCCGTCACCCGCCTTGGTGCTGGGCCGGGGTCTCGATTCAGCTGTCGGCGGTTCCTCGGGGAGTTCATCGCTCGGCCTGGAGCCCCGCATGCCGGCGGCAGGTGAGACCGGGCGGGTCGGTGCGCGCACATCGTCGCCACCGACGGCGACAAGGCCACCTGCCGCGCCGCTTTCGCCGAACTCGGCCGTATCCTCGCCGACTCGCAGGCCAACGTCACGTGAGCGACTGGGCCTGGGAGTGCACCCCGGGCGGGTGCGGGCGGCTGTTCCCGGGCCGCCCGCATCGCCGGCCGGCGGATCGTGCCGGAGGCGGCCGGGTGCTTGTGCCGTCGTGCGGGTCAGGCCGCCTGGGTGAGTTCGGCGCGGCCGAACAGCAGGGCGTAGCCGGAGGGGAGTTGGGTGAGGACGCGGGAGAGGAGGTCCTCGCCGGCGAGCCGGGCCACGACGCGCAGGACGGTGCCGGTGTCCCAGCGGGTGGTGGCCGGGCTGCCGCCGGTGGAACTCGCCAGGTCCTTGACGAAGGTCCAGCCGCTGAGGGCTTCGGCGGCGGGGGCCTGGGAGGTGAAGGTGACGGCGGCCTCGTAGGGCAGCCGGGCGGCGAGCTCGACCCTCTCCTCGCCGGTGACCTGGCGTCCGAAGGCGGCCAGTACGGTGTGCACGGCCTGCTCGGCCTGGGCGAGGGTGGCGTAGGCGCCTTCGTATCGCACCTGTGCCAGCATCTGCTCGAACGTCATGCCCGCGGTGGACCGGAACGGCTGCTGCTGGTGATTCATCGCTGACACGGTTGCCTTTCTCATGCGCGGTGGGCGTGTCACCGGTGGCCGGGGGCCGTTGCCTCGCGCCGTCGGTGACGACGGGGTCGGGAAACAGGGGTGTGGTGGCCTGGCGGCCGGGTGGGGTCAGGCGGGCTGGGGGCGGCCGAACAGCAGGTCGTAGCCGGCCGGGAGCTGGAGCAGGATGTGGCCGGTGAGTTCCTCGCCCGCGGCTTCGGCGGCCACGCTGAGGACGGCGCTCACGTCCCAGGCGGCGGTCTGTTCGGTGGCGCCCTCGATCCAGGCCGCGGTGGCCCGTACGAACCGCTCGGGTGACAGCGGCTCGCGTGCCTGGAGCGGACTGAGCAGGACCAGGGCCAGGTCCTCCGGCAGCCGGGCGGCCAGGTCGGCGCGCACCCCGCCCACCAGGTGCGCGCCCAGCAGGGCCAGCACCGTGCGCGTGGCCCGCTCGGCCTCCTCGGTGCTCTCGTACGCGCCGCGTTCCCTGACCTGGTCGAGGAACGCCTCCCAACGCATCACCATCACTGCTCCCATGCCGGTACGCGGGCTGGCCGGAGTGAGGACGGAAGGACGGAGGACGGGGCGGCCGCGGGGGAAGGTCGGCTCCCCGTCCTCCGGTGGGGCTGAGCCCGGCTCAGCCGCTGATCTCCTTGCGTGCGGACCCGCCGCCGATGGCGATCTTGCGGGGCTTGGCGCGCTCGGCGATCGGGATCCGCAGGGTCAGCACCCCCGCGTCGTAGTCCGCGTCGATGTGCTCGGTGTCCAGGGTGTCGGCCAGCATCACCTGGCGGGAGAAGACGCCCAGGGGCCGCTCGGAGAGCTCCATCTGGACGTCGTCCGCCTTGGGGAGGGGCCTCCGCTCGGCCTTGACCGTCAGCATGTTCCGCTCGACGTCGATGTCGATCGCTTCCTTGGCCACGCCGGGCAGGTCGAAGGCGATCACGTACTGATCGCCCTCGCGGTAGGCGTCCATCGGCATCGCCGACGGCCGCGACCAGGTCCCGCTCGTGTTCAGGACCTGCTGGGCGATCCGGTCGAGCTCACGGAAGGGGTCGGTACGCATCAACATCGTCAAACACCTCCAGGGTTCGGGCTGGGCACTGCCAATGCGTTCACCTGACATCCGTTGTAACATGTCATCCAAGTGATGACAAGTTGGCAGTCATCGAGATGATGACAACAGGGTTGGAGGTCCGATGACCAGGGACGATGAGCCCACTGCACGTGCTCCCGGTCTCGCGCCGGCATCCTTCCTCGCCGCCTCGGCGGCGCTGGACACGATCCGGGAGGCCCTGCACACCGCCGGGGCCGCACCGGAGGGCACTGCCCCCGCGCCGGACGCCGGGAGTTCCGAGCAGGTGCTCGCCGCGCTGCTGGTGCTGCGTGAAGCGCGCGAGCAGCTCGCCGAGTGGGAACCGGGCCTGATCGAGGCCGCGCGGGAGGCGGGCGCCAGCTGGGCGGATCTCGCTCACCCCCTGGGCGTGTCCAGCCGCCAGGCCGCCGAACGCCGCTACCTGCGCGTGCGCCCCGGAAGCCCGGGCTCCACGGGGAGCAGCGGGTGACGGCCACCCGTGACCGCCGTGCCGCCGACCGCACCGTCACCGCCTGGGCCCGCGCCAACGCCGCCACCCTGCGCCAGCTCGCCGGCCAGATCACCGCACTGCCCGACCTCTCCGCCGCCGGCGCCCGCTCGCCGAACTCACCACCGCTCTCGCCGACAGCGACCCGGCCGCCCTCGTCGCCCCGCTGACGGACACACACCCCTACCTGGCGTCCGGCCATCCCGACCTCGCCGCACGCGTCGACGACCTCACCCGCCACACCGACCGACTCCGCCGGCGCAGCGGCGACCAGCGCCGTAACCGCGACTGACCCCGGCCCCCACCGGCACGGACCGCGGACCACGGACCACGACCGCGCGCGGCGGAAGTGCGGCACGGGTTCTGAGGGCCCCGGGTGCGTCCTCGCCAGCCGTTCGCGGCGGCGGCCAGCTCGCGCAGGCCGCTCCCGCCGGGTTCCCTGCGTCCCGGCCGCCCCTTTCCCGGGCCGCCCCTTGCCCGGCCCGGGCCGGGCAAGTTCTCCCGGTCCGCGGCGAGTTCATGCCGGGGGCGGGGGAGCCGCGCCGCCGACACCGCGGCCTCAGCCCCCGGCCTCCGTCGCGGGGCACACTCCCGCGGTGCCCGGCGCCGGAGGGCGCCCTGCCCGAGGACTCCCGGCAGGAGGCGGCTGCGGGAGGCCCCGGCCTCGGCGGGAACTCCTCGCGGACCGGGGACAGCGGTGCGGACCGGTGATCTCGGCGCAGCGCTTCCAGGGCCTGTCTTTGCTGCCGGTACGCCCGGGCCCCGGGGCTGGGGCTGTTTACCGCCCTGGATGCCACGGACGAGGGGCAGGCCCAGTCCGATGAGTCCGTCACTCCGAGGGGGCCGGCCGGGCTCGTGCGGCGGGCGGGCCGGTCCCGTGCCGGACGCGGCCGGCTCGTCCGGGCCGGTCGGCGCACGAGCCCGATGGTCTGCTCGCCGACCTGTGACGCCTCGGCCGGCCCGGGCGGCCGCGGGCCCTGCGGGCCGATCCGCCGCTGACGCGTTCAGGCGGCCGGGCCGGGGCGGTTCAGCGGTCCGCAGGAGCTGCCGTGGCACGCCCCGGGGAGGGGCCCGGGATGGCCCGTGGGATTCAGGGGCGGCTTTCCTCGGCGGGCAGGCTCCGCCAGGGGCGGCACATGAGCAGGAGGGAGGTGACGGCGGCGAGGGCGCTGCCGGTCTGGACGGCGGCCATGGGGACGGCCGTTCCCTTGCCGGCGATGCCGACCAGGAGGGTGGCGACGGCGCCCATGGCGAAGCAGGAGGTGCCCACCAGGGCGGAGGCGGAGCCCGCGGCGTGCGGGTGCGCATCAGGGCGAGCGCGTTGGTGTTGGGCAGCACCAGGCCCAGCGCGGAGATCATGACGAACAGGCAGCAGGCCACCGGGACGGTGCCCGCGTCCCCGAAGACGCCCTGCGCGACCAGCAGCAGCACGGTCCCGGCCACCGCGATGACACTCAGCCCGACACCGAGCGCCCGGTCCAGGCGCACCCGGCCGACCAGGAGTTTCCCGTTGACCCGGCCGACGATCATCATGCCGAGCGAGTTGAGGCCGTACAGCAGGGAGAAGGTCTGCGGGGAGGCGCCGTAGATGCCCTGGATGACGAAGGGCGAGGCGGCGATGTAGGAGAACAGGGCGCCGTAGGCGAAGCCGTTGACCATCACGTAGCCGGCGAAGATCCGGTCGGCGAGCAGGCCGCGCATGATGAACAGGGCGCCCAGCACACCCCCGCCGCGCCGCCGCTCGGGGGCAGGGTCTCGGGCAGCCGGCGCCACACCAGCGCGGTCAGCGCGACGCCGATCACGGCCAGCACGAGGAAGACGCCCCGCCAGGCGGTGAAGCGCAGCACCTGCCCGCCCAGGATCGGCGCGACGACCGGGGCGAGGCTGGAGACCAGCAGCAGGGTGGAGAAGAACCGGGCCATCTCCAGGCCGTCGTAGAGATCGCGGACGACGGCGCGGGCGATGACGATGCCGGCCGCCCCGGCCAGGCCCTGCAGCAGCCGGCAGCCGATCAGCAGCCCGGCGTCGGGCGCGATCGCGCAGCTCACCGAGGCCAGGACGTAGACGAGCAGGCCCACCAGCAGCGGTTTGCGCCGGCCCCAGCGGTCGCTCATCGGGCCGACGACGAGCTGGCCCAGCGCCATGCCGGTCAGGCAGGCGGTCAGGGTGAGCTGGCCGCTGGTGGCGGAGGAGTGCAGGGTGCGGGTGACGTCGGGCAGGGCGGGCAGGTACATGTCCATCGACAGCGGCGGCACCGCGGACAGCGCGCCGAGCATGAAGGTGATCAGCGCTCCGGTCCGGCGCAGCCCCTTCAGCCGGCCGGCGTCGCCGGCCCGCGCCGGTGGTGCGGTCGACCGTTTGGTCCTGACGGTGGCTTCCTCGGCGCGAGACATTCGCCCTCCGTGTCCGGTCGTGTGGGTCTGGGCCGATGGTGGCAGCAGGCCGCTACAGAACCGGTCGGGTGCCGGTGGCGTGATCCGCACGCCAACTCCGCCGCCCCTGAACCCAGTTGACGTGACCTACGTCACTTCGGGGAGTCTTGGCGGGCGGGCGGCGGCCGTGTCACTATTTCGGCACACCTCCCTGCCCGAAAACGGTTCAGGCGGCGGGGAGTTGGCAGGGAGTTTGGGACCGAGCGTCCCGACTCCCTTTTTCATGCGCCAGTTGCGCCACTCGCCAGTCGCGCCACCCGTCACTCGCGCCCCGTCATTGGCGCCACCTGTCACTCGCGCCGCCGTCGGCCGCGCCGTGCACCGGTGGCGTCAGGCGCCGGCCGCGTCATGCGTCCGTCGCACGGCGGCGGCCCCCGACCCAGCGCCCAGTGGCCGGGCCGGTGCCGGTTCAACTCCCCGCCGGCCGGCGGTTCTTCGTCAGGAGCCCTCATGGAGCACCTCGTGCGGCATGCCGTCACCACGATCCGCGAACGCTTCTGGGAGCCGCTGAGCCTGGAGGAGCTGGCGCGGGACGCGATGGTCAGCAAGTACCACTTCCTGCGGGTGTTCACCCGGGTCACCGGTGTCACCCCGGACGGTTCCTGTGCGCGGTACGGCTGCAGGAGGCCAAAGTCCTGCTGCTGAGCACCCAGTTGACCGTCGCGGACATCGGGGCGCGCGTCGGCTACAGCAGCACCGGCAGTTTCACCCGCCGCTTCACCGAGCTGGTGGGCCTCTCGCCCACCGGCTACCGCGCGCTCTCCTCACCCCCTCCGGCCCCGAACAGGCCCCGCCCGTACCCGAGTTGACCCCGGCCGCATCCGCGCCGGCGGCCATACCGGCAGCGGCCCGGCCCGCCGGCACCGGCACCGTGACGGGCCTGCTGCACACCACCGGCGAAAGCGCGCGGGCGGTGCGGGTGGGCGTCTTCGCCAGCCCCCTGCTGCAGGGCGCCCCCGTCCGGCTCGCCCACGCGTCCGCGCCCGGCCCCTTCACGCTGGAGCACATCCCCGCAGGCGTCTGGTACGTCCACGCGGTGACCCGCCCCCGCCCAACTGCCCCGGCAGACACCACAGCTGACGGGACGTCACCGGTACGGCTGACGGCGGCGACCGGCCCGGTACGCGTCAAGGACAACACCGCGCGCCGCCTGGAGATCACCCTGAGCGCGCCCGACTGGAGCAGGCCGCCGGTCCTCTCCGCCCTGATGGACCTCGCCCCGCACCCCGCGGCGGCGTAACCCCCAGCCCTTCAGTCTCACGCGCCCCACCCGGCGCACACCACACGCACATGCACTTTTCCCCGGCAGACCTAGAGAAGGCGGACCAGACATGGCCAGGCTGTGCAAGCCCGCGGTGCAGGCGCCCGAGCACGTCATCACGATGGAGGAGACGCTGGACTTCGCCCGGCGTGTGCACGAGGGAAGGAGCAACTGCCGCTCGCGCTGCGCCTGATACGCAACACCGGCGTGCAAAAGCGCCACCTCGTCCAGCCCATCGAGCAGACCCTGCGCCACCCGGGCCTGACCGAACGCAACCGCATCTACGAGGTCGAGTCCAAGAAGCGCACCCCCAGGTCGTCGAGGAGGCGCTGAAGAACGCCGACGTCGCCGCCCGCGACATCGACGCGATCATCTACGTGTCGTGCACCGGCTTTCTGATGCCGTCGCTGACGGCGTGGCTCATCAACACGATGGGGCTGCGCCCCGACACCCGCCAGATCCCCATCGCCCAGCTCGGCTGCGCGGCCGGCGGCGCCGCCGTCAACCGCGCCCACGACTTCTGCGTCGCCCACCCCGGCAGCAACGTCCTGATCGTGTCGGCCGAGTTCTGCTCGCTGTGCTACCAGCCCGACATGGACGACATCGGCTCGCTGCTCTCCGACGGCCTGTTCGGGGACGCGGTCGCGGCCGCCGTGGTGCGCGGCAACGGCGGCACCGGCATCGACCTGGAGCGCAACGCCTCCTACCTCATCCCGCACACCGAGGACTGGATCTCCTACGCGGTGCGCGAGACCGGCTTCCACTTCCAGCTGGACCGGCGGGTGCCGGGCACGATGGAGCCGCTGGCGCCGGTGCTGCGGGAGTTCGCCAAGGACCACAGCTGGGACGCGGGCAGCCTCGACTTCTACATCGTCCACGCCGGCGGCCCGCGCATCCTGGACGACCTCGCCAAGTTCCTCGAGGTCGACCGCAGCGTGTTCCGGCACAGCTGGGCCACGCTCAGCGAGTACGGCAACATCGCCAGCGCTGTGGTCCTGGAGGCGGCCCGCCGCCTGTTCGAGGAGGACACCCCGGCCCCCGACGCGACCGGCCTGATCGCGGGCTTCGGTCCCGGCATCACCGCCGAGATGGCCCTGGGCCGCTGGAACGACGGCGCCCGCGCCGACGTCGGCTGACCCCTCCTTCCTTTCTTCCGCCGCCGTCTCTGCCGAAGGAAACGAAATCGGATGACTGGCCTCATCGTCCCGCCCGGCCAGGGCCGGAAACTGATCACCAAGGCGCAGGAAGTCACCTTCAAGGCCACCAAGGCCCAGGGCTCCTCCCTGTCGATCTTCGAAGTGGTCGTCCCGCCCGGCTTCGACGTCGGAGCACACGTCCACCACGACGCACAGGAGTTCTTCTACGTCCTCGAGGGCGAGCTGGAGCTCCTGGCGTTCGAGCCGGAGCGGCGCACCGAGGACTCCTGGCACCGGTGGACCTCCCGGACGGCGACCGGATCACCTCCGCGACCGAGGGCGCCTTCATGTTCGTCCCCCGGGCACCCCGCACGCCTTCCGCAACGCCTCCGACAAGCCCGCCCGCATGCTCTTCCAGTGCTATCCCTCGCCGTACCACGAGTTCTACTTCGAGGAGATCGCCGAGATCTGGCAGGCGGGCGGCACGATCGACCAGGAGGCCGTGGAACGCATGCGGCGCCGCTACGACGTCCACCAGCTGACCCCGCTGCGCTACGAACCCCCACCCGCGAACCCGCGCCCGAACCCGCAGCTGCGCCTGTGCCCGAACCCGCGGCGGCTGCGCCTGTGCCCGCGCCCGCGCCCGCGACTGCCCCTGTGACCGGACCCGGACCCGGCCCCGGCCCCGGACCCGGACCCGGATCGGGATCCGCCGCGGCCCCCGCAACTGCGCCTGCCGTTGCCCCTGTTGTTCCCCCTGTCTCTTCCCCTGTTTCTTCCCCCGGGCCGCCGGGCGCGGAGCGTGAACGGAGTTGACCACGATGGACGCGATTCCCCTGGTGCACGCGAGTCTGGGCGAGCGGGAACTGGCCGCCGTCGCCGAGGTGTTCGCCTCCGGCTGGCCGGCCGGCCAGGGCCCCCGCAGGGCAAGGCGCTGGAGGCCCGGCTGGCGGCGGAGTACATGGTCGGTGACGCGGTCGCGGTGAGCAACTGCGGTGCCGCCCTGCACCTGGCGATGCTCGCCCTGGGGTGGGGCCCGGCGACGAGGTCATCGTCGCCGACTACGGTTTCCCGGCGCCCGCCCAGGCCGCCCGCTACGTCGGAGCCACCCCCGTCTTCGCCGACGTACGCCCCGACACCTACACCGTCGACCCGCGGGCGGTGGCCGACCTGGTCACCCCCGCACCGCGGGGATCATCGCGGTCGACACGGTCGGCCTGCCCGCCGACTACACCGAACTGCAGGAGATCGCCGACCGGCACGGCCTGTTCCTCGTCGAGGACGCGGCCTGCGCGGTGGGCGCCACCTACCAGGGCGCCAAGGCGGGGGCGCTGGCGGAGGTGGGCTGCCTGTCCTTCCACGGCCGCAAGGGCGCCAGCAGCGGCGAGGGCGGCGCGCTGCTGGCCTCCGACCCGGAGATAGGCAAGGACGCGCGGCTGCGCTCGTCCTTCGGCATCGGCAGCATCTTCGACATGGGCAACGTCGTCGGCCTGCCGATCCCGGTGTTCACCGAGATCGGCTACAACTTCAAGCTGTCCGACATCGCCGCCGCGATCCTCCAGGTGCAGCTGGGCCGCATCGGTGAACTCCTGGCCCGCCGCAGCGCGGTCGCCGCGCAGTACGGCGAACTCCTGGCCGGCGAGGACCTGCTGACACTGCCGCACGTGCCGGCCGACCGCACCCACGCCTGGCAGACCTACATGGTCACCCTCGACGAGAGGGTGGAGCGGGGCGCGGTGGCCACCGCGCTGCGCGCCCAGGGCATCGGCTGCGGACACGGCACGTTCGCCGGCCACACCCAGCCCGTCTTCGACGCGAAGCAGACCTGCCCGGTCTCCCTGGACCTGGCCACCCGCCAGCTCGCGATCCCCATGCACGCCGAACTGACCCAGGACCAGGTCACCCGCGTCGCCCACACCCTGCGCGAGGCGGTGCACGCCCACGCGGGCACCGCCCGCCGGGCCGCATGACCCACCCCCGCACCCCACCGGGCACCCCACCCCGGCCCCCTCCCGGCACCCCGTACGTGTCCCGTCCGTCCCGCAGCGTGCCCCGAAGGAGACACATCGCCATGAAGGGCTCCACCGCCTACCGATCGATCCAGCGCCGCGGCTCCGCACATCGGCCTGCTGCCCGAGATGGCCGCGGCCGTCGACCCCTCGACGCCGATCACCCTGGACCACGACCTGGACGTCCTGCCCGAGGCGGGACGCCGGCTGACGGTCCGCCAGTACGCCGACCACGTCGACGACCTCGCAGGCCGCCTCCACGCGGCCGGCGTACGGCCCGGCGAACATGTCGTGATCTACAAGACGGCCAACGCCGACCACTGGATGCTCGCCGCCGCGGTCTCCCGGATCGGCGCGGTCGTCGTCAACCTCTCCCCGGCCCTGGACGCCACGACCGTCGGCGTCCTGTTGGAGCGGGTCGGGCGCCCCACCCTGCTCACCGACGGCCGCAAGCTCGACCTCCTGGACGGCGTGCCGCTGGCCGACCTCACCCGCCGGGTCATCACCTCCGCCGCCGACCGGCCCGGCGCTGTCTCGCTCGGCGAACTCGCCGGCGCGCCCCGGGTGCGGCCGGTGCTGCGGCCGCTGGACGAGGCCGCCGTCATCACCCACACCTCCGGCACCACCGGCATCCCCAAACTCGTCGTCCACACCCCCGTACCCAGGCGGTACGGCTGGTGCCGCAGTGGCGGCTGCTGGCCCTCAAGCGCAAGAAGGAGACCGTCGCCATCCACGTGCCCTTCGTGCACTCCCGGATGGTCGCCGCGATGTCTTTGGCCCTGCTCAAGCAGTACCCGGTGCTGCTGCTGCGCGAGACGGACCCCGCCGTCGTCGCCGAGCACTTCCTCGCCCACCGGCCCGCCTTCGTCGAGGCGCTGCCCAACTCCCTCATGGAATGGGAACAGCTCACCGACGACCCCGGATGCCGTTCGCCTCCGTGAAGGTCTTCTCCAGCACCTTCGACGCCATCCACCCCGCCACCATGAGCCGGCTGCTGAAGTCCTCCACCCGGCGCGGCGCCCTGTTCTTCCAGATCTACGGCCAGAGCGAGGTCGGCCCCGCCGTCGGCCGCGCCTACTTCCGCCCCTTCGCCCACAAGGCCAACGGCCGCTGCGTGGGCTGGGCCATGCCCCGGGCGCCGCCCGCATCCGCGTCGTCGCCATCGACGGCCACCGCCCCACCCGGCGCCACCCCGGCCGCATCGAGGTCGCCTGGCCGGGCCTGGCCAAGACCTACCACGGCGAGCAGGACCGCTACGACGGCAACCGCACCGGCCAGTGGTGGGGACCGGTGACGTCGGCTACCGCACCCGCCTGGGCTGCCTGCACATGCTCGACCGGGAGGTCGACATGATCCCCGGAGTGCACAGCTCCTGGAGATCGAGGACGTCGTCCTGGGCAACCTGGCGGAACTGAGCGAACTGGTCGTCGTCCAGGGCCCGAACGGCGAAGCGGTCCCGGTGGTCTGCACCCACGACGACGCCCCCTGGACACGGCCCGCTGGCGGGCGGCCACCACCGCCTTCCCGCAGCTCGCCGACCCCGTCCAGATCCCGCAGGCCGAACTGCCCCGCACCGCCACGCTCAAGGTGCAGCGCCTGGAGCTGGCCCGCCGCTTCACCCAGCCGCCGGCACACAGCCCCGCGGCCGGCCCCACCGACTCGAAAGGCTGACACCGTGACACCTGACGCCACACTCGCCCGACTGCGCGAGTACATGGTCGGACCCTCGCGGTTCATGAGCCTGCTCTCCGCCTTCGAACTCGGCCTGGTCGACACCCTGCGCGCCCACCCCGGCTCCAGCGCCGCCCAGCTCGGCGAGGCCGCCGGCGCCCGCCCCGACGCCGTGGAACAGCTTCTGTTCCTCCTGGTCAAGGAGGGTTTCGTCGCCCACGACGAGGAGGCGGGCACCTACACCCTGGACGCGCTGGGCGACGTCCCGGTCGCCGACCTGGACAGGGCTCTGGCCTACATGAACCTGATCAAGGTCACCGCGCTGCGCCAGCTGTTCTACCTCACCGAGTCCGCCCGCACCGGCACCGTCGTCGGCCTCAAGGAGCTCTACGGCGCCGAGGGCACCCTCTACGACGCGGTCGCCGACCACCAGGACCTCAACGACTCCTGGCTGAAGCTGATGAACAACGTCACGGCCAACATCGACCCCTGGTTCTTCGCCAACATCGACATCCCGGCCGGCTCCCGCGTCCTGGACGTGGCCGGCAACACCGGCCTGGGCGCGATCCACACCTACCGCCACAAGGCCTCCGAGGGCCTGACGGTCACCACCTTCGACCTGCCCAGCAAGGAGAGCGAGGCGCTGGCCAACTTCCGCGCCGCGGGCCTCGAGGATCATCTCTCGTTCATCGGCGGCAACGTCTTCGATGAGATCCCCAGGGCTACGACGTCGTCCTGGTCAAGCACTTCCTGGACATGTTCGACAGGGCGGACGTGGTCAGGATCCTGCAGGGTGTCCACAAGGCACTCAAGCCCGGCGGCACGGTGAACATCCTGGTGCCGGTCTACCCGGAGGACATCACCGACCGCGACAACTACAACGTCGACTTCTTCCCGGCCTTCTTCATCGGCGCCGCCATGGGCCAGGGCGGCCCGCAGAAGCTGTCGGTCTACGAGCGCTGGCTGCGCGAGTGCGGCTTCGAGGTGACCAAGGCGCTCACCAAGGACGCCGCGGAGATCCCGCCGGACGTCATCCCCGTCCAGGCCGTCCTGACCGCGGTGAAGACCGCCTGAGGGGCCTGTCCCCGTACGCCATGAGCCCACCCGCAGAGAGGGCTGGAGGAGCCATGAAGATAGCCGTGTCCGGGACCTACTCCTCGGGCAAGACCTCGACGGTGATGGCGCTGTCGCACTACACCGGCATCCCGCGCTCACTGGCCCGCACCGTCCGGGAGATCATGCCGCAGGCCCTGCCCGGGGTGCGGCTGGCCGATGTGACACCGGCGCAGTTCCTCCAGCTCACCCTGCGCCGCCACACCGGCCGCGCAGTGCAGGAGGCCCTGCTCGGCGACGACTTCATCTCCGACGGCTCCTCCCTGCAGGAGTGGCTCTACGGCGAGGGCCGCCGCCGCTACGGCATGAACCCCAGCGCCGTCCCCGCGGACGGCCCGCCCACCGTGCCTGCCTCGCCGGAGATGGTGTTCTTCGGCGAGGTCGTCGAGCAGTACGGGCACGCCTTCAAACAGCACGTCAAGGCCACCTACGACGCCTACGTCCACCTGCGCCACGAACTGCCGCTCGCCGCGGACGGCCACCGGCCGATGAACGACGCCTTCCGCGCGAGCGTGGACCGGATGCTGCTGGCCACCCTGGAGGAACTGCAGATCCCCTGCCACGTGGTAGGCGGCCCCATGGCCCAGCGCCTGGAGACCATCGCGGGGATCTTCGGCTGGACACCGGTCATGACCACGGCCGAGGCCATCGAACGGGCCCGGCGGGAGTACGGCCGCCAGGACTTCCGCATGGAGCACGAACGCCTCCCGGCCCACCCGTGACCCCGTGAACAGCCCCGCGTCCGCAGGAGGACACCCGATGCAGACACCACCACAACCACTGCAGCGCCCGCCGGCCGTGGCGGTCGCCTACCACTCCGGCCGGGGCCACACCGACGTCCTGGCCCACGCCGTGCGGGCGGGCGCCATCTCGGCGGGCGCCGAGGTGACCATGGTCGGGGTCGGCGCCATGGACGACGCCGCGTGGGAGAGCCTGGACGCGGCCGACGCGATCGTCTTCGGATCGCCCACCTACATGGGCTCGGCGTCGGGCGCCTTCCACGCCTTCGCCGAGTCGACCAGCAGGCGCTGGGCCCGCCAGGCCTGGAAGGACAAACTCGGCTCGGGGTTCACGATCGGCGCCTGCAAGGCGGGCGACAAGGACTCCACCCTCGGCTACTTCGCGACCCTGGGCGCCCAGCACGGCATGATCTGGGTCAGCCTCGGGCTCCTCCCCGGCTGGCACCTCAGCCACGAGAGCGACAACGACCTCAACCGCCTCGGCTACTTCAACGGCGCCGCCGCCACCGCACCGGGCGATCTGCCCCCGACGCGGTCCACAAAGCCGACATCGCCACCGCCGAACACCTCGGCGAACGCATCACCCACCTGACAACGATCCACCTCACCGGCCGCGCACTCCTGGCCGCGGGGCAGCGGGCCGGCGCGGAGGGCTGACCCTGGGCCGGGGCCGGCCGGGGTGGAGCACGGGCCCGGCCACGCCCCGCAGGGGCAGCCCCACCGCCGGGCCCGCCCGTCCGTCGGCCGGCCGGCCGGTCTGCACGGAGAGCTGATCCGAGGGCGGCCCGGGGAGTACCGGGACGATCGCGGCCACGTTCTTAGCGGCTCCCCGCCACCCCGGCCGGGCGGCCTTTCCGGCCCACCCGCCGCACCGCCCCGGCTACCGGGCCACCGCAGAGAGCCAGCCCGGGGAGTACCGGTGTAGCCGCGGTCACGTTCCTCGCGGCTTCCCCCGCCGCCCGGCCTCCGGCGACGAGGACACGGACACACGCCCCACCCGGGGCAGCCCCCGCGCTCTGCGGCGCCCTTTACCCGGCAGGCGCCACGGCATCTCACCCCGACCGCCTGCCCGTCGGGCCGCCAGGAAACACACGGCGGCCACGCCCGGCACGCCTGGCCACCACCAGGCCCCCGCCCCCGCACCCGCATCAGGCCGGCTCAGTCCAGGACGGCCGTGTCGTCGCCGTTCCCGTCACCGCGGACGCGGCGGGAACAGGAGTACCTGTGTCATCCCTGCACCTCGCGTCCATCGACGACTTCCTCGGCCCGCGCGAGGGCCGGTTCCTCGGTGAGGGATTCAAACGGGTCGCCCACTCGCTGACCGATCTCACGGTCACCCCGGGCCCCGCCGGTACCGGCCCCGCCCCCACCGTCCCCATCGGCAGCATCGGCGGAGCCGACGGCGCGGGCATTCAGGCCACTGCCCACCTCGCCCTGCCCGCCGCCTGGTCCCGCAAGGGCGACCGGTATCCGACGCCGCATCTCAGCTCCCTCGATGTGATGCTCTTCGCCGCCCAGCTCACCGGCCTGTACGCGGCCCATGCCTGCTCGCTGGGCCCCGGCGACCGCTTCGAGGTGTGTTCCGTCGACATCAAGGCCGGCGCGCGCCCGGACGAGGAGGGGCTGGAGAGTTTCCCGGTCACCGGCCGGCTCACCGCCGCCGAGGACACCGGGCCGCTGTGGTCGACGACCCTGGACTGCCGGGTCGGCTCGCTGTCGGCCCGGGTGCACGCCCGCCACAGCCCCGCCCGCCGCGCGCCCGCCGCACCCCGCTCGTACTACCTGGCGGAGGAACTCCCCGGGCCCTGGAACGACGCTCCCTACGGCGTCCCGCACGGTACCCGCAGCCAGCTGCTGACCGGCGTACGGATCACGGGCGGCACGGAGGAGCCGTACGCCTCGGCCCGGGTCGCACTGGTCCCGGACGGCGCGCAGGCACCCCGGGACGGCACCCCGGCCACCATGATCGACGCGTTCGTCGCCGCCATGCAGCTGGGCCAGGTCCTGCTCTACACCCTGGACGGCGTCGAGCGCGCCGACAGCAACAACCTGTGGATGCGCCGCACCCGCATCACCACCGACGACCCCCGCACCACCGCCGATGATGCCGGCACCGGTGTGCCGGAGGAGGCGGGCGGTGAGGTGACGGCCCGTCTGGACCGGACCCGGCTGCTGCGTTCCGCGTCCGGCACCTGGCGCACGGCCGAGATCAGCGGCGCCCTGCACGGCGTACGGGCGTGGGCCTCGGTGGCGCACCTGCTCGCCTCGCCCTCGCCGAGCGGGAGCCGGGCGGACGGCGCTCACTGACCCACCCGCCCCCGTCCTCGTTTCCGCCCCACCCGCGCCGCCAGCTTTCCCGCCCCGTTCTCACCCGCAACCACAAGGAGATCCCGGTGACCACCCTGATGCTTTTGCCGGACGGAATGCGCCGCTGGTCCCAGGCGAACGGCGTCTCCCTCGACGACGGCTACGCGGCGATGGGGGACAAGATCGTCGAGTTCATGGACTGGGCCCGCGAGGAGGGCGTGACGACCCTCTACATCACGGCCTCCTCCGCCGCCAACCACAGCCGTCCCCAGCCCGCGGTGACCACGTTCATGAACGCGTTCACCGACGTGGTGCGCCGCGTCCACGACAGCTGTGCCTTCGACTTCTCCGGCTCCCTCGACCTGGTGTCCGCCCCGCACCTGGCCGAACTGGAGGAACTGCGCGAGAAGTCGGCCAAGGACACGGGCTTCACGCTCCACTACATCCTGGGCATGTCCCTCACCCACGAGGTCATCGGCATCTTCAACCGGCTCAACGGGAAGATCCCGGAGCTGACCGAGGAGATCCTGGCCCGCCACGCCTACGTCCCGGCCCAGGTCGACCACCTCATCCGCACCGGCGGCGCGACCCGCATGTCGTCGTTCTTCCCGCTGATGTCGCCCTACGCCGAACTGCACTTCTCGCCGTGCCTGTTCCCCGACATGACCCGCGCCGACTTCGACGCCGCCCTCGCCGACCTGAAGGGCCGCGAACGCCGCTTCGGCGGCTACCCGCACTGAACACACCCCCTTTCTTTTCGGGGCCCCGGTGACCGCACCCAGCGGCCGCCGGGTTCTGCGCCCTCCCGCGCCGGTGCGGCCAATTCCTTTCCGCCGGTGCGCCGCGGCATCGCCCTTGCTCCGCTCCCGGGCCGGATCCCACCGACGAAAGACCCCTCGCCATGACCACTCATCAGACCTCGTCCCTGCTCGTCGGCCTCGCCGCCGTCGTGTTCCTGGCCCGTGTGCTGGGCATGCTGGCCCGGCGCCTGAACCAGCCGGCGGTGATCGGCGAGGTCCTCGCCGGCATCGCCCTGGGGCCGACCCTCTTCCACGGCGCGCTCTCCGACGCCCTCTTCCCCGCCGGCATCCGCCCACTGCTGGCCGCGCTGGCCGCGGTCGGGGTGGCGGCCTTCATGTTCCTGGTCGGCCTGGGTGGGACGCCGCGATGATCCGCGGCAGCGGCAGCCTCGCCGCCACCGTCTCCTTCAGCTCCGTCCTGCTGCCGTTCGGCCTGGGCATGCTGCTGGCCCTGTACCTGATGGACGACTACGGCACCGGTGACCGGACGGCGTTCATGCTGTTCATGGGCATCGCCATGTCGATCACCGCCTTCCCGGTCCTGGCCCGCATCCTCACCGACCGGCGCATGTCCCGCTCCCCGCTCGGTGTGGTGGCCCTGGCCTGCGCCTCCATCGACGACGTGCTGGCCTGGTCGCTGCTGGCCGCCGTGATCGCCGTCAGCGGCTCGGCGGGCCCCGACCAGTGGCGCATCCTGCTGGCCGTCCCCTACCTGCTGGCCATGCTCTTCGTCGTACGCCCCCTGCTGCGCCGTTTCACCGCGCGCCGTCCGGCGCTGACGCTCACCCCGACCGTGTTCGCGGCCGTCCTGGTGGGGCTGCTGCTGTCGGCCGCCGCCACCGAGTGGGTGGGCCTGCACTACATCTTCGGCGCGTTCCTCTTCGGCGTGATCCTGCCGCGCGAGGGCAGCGAGCGGCTGCGCGCGGACGTCCACGAGCGGCTGGGCCACCTGAGCGGGACGCTGCTGCTGCCGGTGTTCTTCCTGGTCGCCGGTCTCCAGGTCGACCTGTCCGGGCTGGACGCGGGCGGCCTGGGCGCGCTGGGGCTGATCCTGCTGGTGGCCGTCGGCGGCAAGTTCACCGGTGCGTTCGCCGCGGCCCGCCTCAACCGGATGCCGCTGCGGCAGTCCGCCGCGCTGGCGACGCTGATGAACACCCGCGGCCTGACCGAGCTGATCGTCCTGAACGTGGGCCTCCAACTGGGCTTCCTGGACCGGGACCTGTACTCACTGATGGTCGTCATGGCCGTGGTCACCACCGCGATGGCGGGCCCCCTGCTGAGCTGGATCATCGGCCGCCCCACCGACCCCGACGCACCCCCGCCCGCCCGCACACCCCACGGCGACCACGGCGTCCGCGACCACCACCGCGCCCGCGACCGGGACCGAGCACGCGACGGGAACCGTGGGCACCCCCGCCTAGAACCCGGCCCGGAGACGGGATCCGCCCCCTTCGCCGCCCCGAAGGCGCGGGGACTTGCCGCGCCGTAGCCCTCCCGCCTCCGCACCCGTCCCGGCCTCGCTCCGCGCACCGGCCCCGCCCGGGCGCCGTAGCCCTCCTGCTGCGCGCGCCCCGGCCGGGCCGGCGGACGGGCAGACCGGCGGGAGGCCACCAGGCGCGGGCCGCCTGGCACGGCCGCACCCCGGGGACGCCGTAGTCCGCGTGCTGCCGGGCACTCCGGCGGACTGCACCGGAACGCACGCGGATCACCCTGCAATTCACCGGCCCTCCGAAACAGGAGACGGGCCGTTCACCACCTGCTCGCGCATTCTCACGCTTGTCACCGGCCCCGGCGTCAGTGAATTCTCCAGCGGTTCCCGAGCGGCCCCGCGCTATGTTCCCGAAGGCGGCGGAGTACGGATTCCCGCGGAATCAATGACCGGCGCAGACTACTTGGAGTGTTGATGTCCGAAGGCACTGAGGCGGAAAAGCTGTACTCAGCGATCGAGGAGGCGGCCCGGCTGGTGGGGGCGTCGTTCTCGCGTGACATGGTGTGGCCGGTCCTGGAGGCGTTCCGTGACGCGCTGACGGACGGGGCGATCATTTTCAGCGCGCAGGTCAACGCGGGCCGGGTGGGCGAACTCGAATACACCGTGCAGGTGTCGCCGGGGTCCGAGGGCCCGTACGCGCGGGCGCTGGCCGGCGGTCTTCTGCCCCGGCAGGACCATCCCGTGGCGGGTCTGCTCTCCGACATCGAGGAGCGGATCGCCGTCGAGGACTATTTCATCGACTGCGGGGTCGCCGGCGGGTTCAAGAAGATCTACGCGCAGTTCCCCGGCGATCTGCAGAAGGTGTCGGAGCTGGCCCGGATCCCGTCGGTGCCGCGCTCGGTGGCCGACAACGCCGCGCTCTTCGCCCGCCACGGCCTGGAGGAGGTGGCGCTGGTCGGCATCAACTACCCCAGCAGGACGCTGAACCTGTACTTCCAGCTGCCCGCCGAGGTGGCCGGCGACCTCGACCCGCGCACGGTGCTGTCGCTGCTGAAGGAGATGGGGCTGCCCGAGCCCGACGAGCGGATGCTGGCGTACGCGTGCACGTCCTACCGGGTCTACGCGACCCTCGGCTGGGACTCCCGGACATCCGGCGGATCTCCTTCGCCCCGGTGCCCTCCCGGGCCTGGACCCGGCGGCGCTGCCGGCCCGGCTGGACCCGCGGCTGGAGCACTTCGTCCGCAGTGCCCCCTACACGTATGAGGGTGAGCCGGTGAACGCCTCGGCGGTCAAGTGGTCGCCGGGCGGGGACCATCTCGACCTCGCGGTGTACCACCAGATCTCGCCGCCGCTGCTGAAGGCGTTCACCGACCACGCCCACGCCCGGGCCCAGCCCCGGCCCGCCTGACGCCGCGTCACCGGCGCCCGCCCTCTTCCCGCTCTCTCGCTGTCCGGCCGCGTTCGCCCGCGGTGATGTCACAGCCGCCACCCCGTGTCTCGTCCTAGGGGCGAGGCCTCGAGCCCGTTCGCCAAATCGCCGGATTACGGAACAAGGAGAAGATGATCATGGCAGCACAGAGCGCAGCCGCCACGGCTGGGCCGAGCACGGGGCGGCCGCCGACGCACGGCGGCGGTGGCTGATCGGCGCCGTCATCTGCACCGCCTATCTGATGGTCGGCCTCGACCTGACCGTCATGAACATCGCGCTGCCCTCCCGCGCAGCGGGCGCTGGACTTCAGCAACGCCGACCGGCAGTGGATCGTGACCGCCTACGCGCTGCCGTTCGGCGGGTCTGCTGCTGTTCTGCGGCCGGCTCTCCGACCTGATCGGCCGCAAGCGGGCCTTCCTGATCGGCCTGCTGGGCTTCGCGGCCGCCTCCGCGGTGGGCGGCGCCGCGACCAACTTCGAGATGCTGGTGACCGCCCGTGCCTGCCAGGGCGCGTTCGCCGCGCTGCTCTCGCCCTCCTGCCTGGCCCTGCTGGCCACCACGTTCACCGACCCCAAGGAACGCGCCAAGGCCTTCGGCGTCTTCAGCGGCGTGGTGGCCAGCGGCTCGGGTGGGGCCTGATCATCGGCGGTGCGCTGACCTCCGGTCTGAGCTGGCGCTGGTGCATGTACGTCAACCTGCTGCTGGCCGCCGTCGCGTTCTTCGGCGGCATGGCACTGCTGCAGGACCAGCCCAAGTCCGGCGCCCGGATGGACATCCCCGGCGTGCTGCTCGCCTCGGCCGGCATGTTCGCCGTGGTGCTGGGCTTCTCCAACGCGCACAACGGCTGGGGCGAGACGTCGACCTGGGGCTTCCTCGCCGGGGCGCCGTCCTGCTGGTCGCCTTCTCGGTCTGGCAGACACGCGCCGCCCACCCGCTGCTGCCGCCCCGGATCGTCCTCAGCCGCACCCGCGGCGCCGCCTACTTCACCGTGCTCCTGGTCGGCATCGGCTTCTTCGGCATCCTGATGTTCCTCGTCTACTACATGCAGACCATCCTGGGCTACTCGGCGATCACCTCCGGCTGCGCACTGCTCCCGATGATCGCGATCACCCCGGTGGGCACCAGCGTGGGCGCCATCAAGCTGCTGCCGAAGTTCGGCCCGCGCCCGCTGATCACCGGCGGCCTGCTGATCAGCGCCGCCGGCATGGCCGGCCTGACCCAGATCGACGCCAACTCCGCCTACGCCACCCACATCCTGGGCCCCGTCCTGCTGGTCGGCATCGGCATGGGCCTCATCTACGGCGCGGCGCTGAGCGCGGGCACCTCCGGGGTGGCCCCGCAGGACGCGGGTATCGCCTCGGCCGTCATCAGCACCGGCCAGCAGCTCGGCGGCGCCATCGGCACCGCCCTGCTCAACACGATTGCCGCCACCGCCGCCACCGACTGGCTCGCGGGCCACGTGACGGGCAGCCCCACCCTGCAGGACCTGCACCTGGCGTCGATCCACGGCGACACCCGGGTGTTCTGGTGGTGCACGGCCATCTTCGGCCTCGGCGCGGTCGTCTCCGCCCTCCTGCTGCGCGGCGGCCCGCTGCCCGCACCGGCCGGCGCTCCCGCCCCCAAGCCGTCCGAACAGACCGAAGCGGCCCGCTCCTGACCGCACAGAGCCGCACCGGCTCCCTCCAGCGGCCGGCCCCCGCCCGGACCATCTTCCGGGCGGGGCCAGCCGCTTCACCGTTCCCGCTCGACTCCCGCTACAGGCGTACTCGAAGTCCCCTGGAGGGCGCGGGACGCGCACCGGCCCCGCCCCTAGGGTGAAAATCCGCCCCGGCACAGGCCCCGACGCCGAGCCCCGGCCCCCAAAGCCCAGCCCCAGCCCCCAAGTCTCCACGGCTTCAGGGAGGAGATCGCGGTGACCCGGATCGAGGAGTTCGAGGAACTGCGGTCCCTGCTGTTCTCCATCGCCTACCGCATCCTGGGAAGCGTCAGCGAGGCCGAGGACGCCGTCCAGGAGACCTGGCTGCGCTACGACGCCTCCCGGCCAGCCCCGCGTCGGTGAAGTCCTTCCTGTCGGCCGTGGTCACCCGCGTCTCGATCGACGTCCTGCGCTCGGCCCGGGTCCGGCGCGGAGCAGTACGTCGGACCGTGGCTGCCCGAACCCCTCCTCACCGACCCCTATGAGGACCCGGCCCGCTCGGCGGAACTGGCCGACTCCGTCTCCATGGCGGCCCTGATCCTGCTGGAGCGGCTGTCCCCGCTGGAGCGTGCGGTGTTCGTGCTGCGCGAGGTGTTCGCCTTCGACTTCCCGGCGATCGCCTCGGCGGTGGGCCGCTCCCAGAGCGCCTGCCGCCAGCTCGCGGTCCGCGCCCGCCGCCACATGGCCGCCGAACGCCCCCGTTTCGAGGCCGACCGCGCCGAGCGCGACGAACTCGCCGAGCGTTTCTTCTGCGCACTGCGGGAGGGCGACGTGGAAGGCCTGCGTGAACTGCTCGCCGCGGACGCGCAGATGGTCGGCGACGGCGGCGGCAAGACCCCGCAGCTGGCCAGGGCCGTCAGCGGCGCCGGCAACACGGCCCGCCTGCTGGCCTCGGTGGTGCCCGCGCTGGTGCGGGTGGAGGTGACGCTGGAGCCGCGCGAGATCAACGGCCAGCCCGGCGCGATCTTCCGCGACCGCGACGGGAGAGTGCTCACCGCCTGGACCCTGGACGTCCTGGACGGGCAGATCCAGGCGATCCGCTCGGTGACCAACCCCGACAAGCTCGCCCACCTGGGCCCGGTCGCCGACGCCTGGGCCCTCAGCCGCGAGGCCAGCAGAGCCCGCCGCACCCCGCACTGACCCCTTTTTCTTTCCTACGCCTCTCCGCCCGCGCGGAGAGGCGTTCTGCTGTTTCCTCCTGTTTTCCTTCCTCGCCTCGAAAGGGGTCCGCCGGTGACCACGGATGCCTCGATCACGGACGCCTCGGCGCGTCCTAGTCCCCAGGAGTTCATCGACCGCGGTCCGATGAGCCGCCGGCAGTGGCTCATCGTGATCCTGGGCCTGCTGATGATGGTGGCCGAAGGCCTCGACGCGGTCGTCGCCGCCTTCGTCTACCCCGGATCGAGAAGCAGTGGGGTGTCGGTGACGGCGCGGTCACCGCGACGGTGACGCTGAGCGTGCTGGCGATGGTGGCGGGCGGTGCGGGGGCCGGCCCGCTGGCCGACCGCTACGGCCGCCGGGGTGTCACCGCCGCCGGTGTCGCCGTCTTCGGCCTCGGCACGGCGGGGATGGCGTTCACGCACGGCATCGGCGCGTTCGCCGGGGTGCGGATCGTGGCCTGTCTGGGGCTGGGGGCGGTGCTGCCGACGATGATGGCGCTGGTCGCGGACTGGACGCCGGCCGGACGCCGGGGCCAGACGGTCGCGCTGGCCTTCGCCGGGGTGACGGCCGGCACGACCGCCGGCGGGATCCTCTCCTCGGTCCTGATCCCCGACCACGGCTGGCCGGTGCTGCTGCTGGCGTGCGGGCTCGCCCCGCTGCTGCTGGTCCCGGCGCTGCTCGTGTTCGTCCCGGAGTCGGTGAGCGTGCTGGCCGCCCGCGGCCGGCCCGCCGCGGAAGTGCACGGGGCGCTGCGGGCCGCGGTGGGGAGCGGGACGTGTCCGGCGTGGACCTGGAGCGGGCCGCGCCCGCCCGGCGTCCGGTCGCACGGACCGTCCTGTCGGGGAGGCGGCCCGCACCACGCTCCTGCTGTGGCTGTGCTTCCTGGCGGGGCTGGGCGTGGTGGGCCTGATCCTGAGCTATCTGCCGCTGCTGGCCGAGCGCGCGGGCCTGACGTCCGCTCAGGCGGGCGTGGCCGTCGCGGTGTTCGGGTGGGGCGGCCTGCTGGGACAGCTCGCGGTCTCCTTCGTCCTGCGGCGCCTGGACCGGTTCGTGGTGCTGGCCGTCCTGTGGGGCGCGGCCGTGCTGGGCCTGGCGGCCGCGCTCCTGTGGGCGGGGCAGTTCGCGACGCTGCTGGCCGGGGCGTTCGTCCTGGGGCTGTGCCTGCCGGCGGCGAACTCCGCGCTGCAGGTGATCGCCGCGCTCGCCTACCCGCCGGCCGTGCGCGCCACCGGCATCAGCTGGGCCAACAGCGCCGGCAAGCTGGGCCCGGTCCTCGGCGGCCTCGCGGGCGGCCTGATGGCACACGCGGGCTGGAGCCTGGGCACGGTGCTGACCGTCCTGGCGGTGCCCCTGGCCCTGTGCCTGCCGGCGGTACGGACGCTGAGGGCCCGCGCCCGCCGGCACCGCACCGCCGCCCCGCACACCACCACCGTCCGCCCGTTGCCCGCACCCACTCCCGCGCCCGCCTCCGCTCCGGGACAGGTGTGAGCCCACGGCACACACGGCATGCGGCACAAAAGGCGGGCCCCGCCCCCTCGGCCAGAGGGGGCGGGGCCCGCCCTTTTGTGCCCGGGCCGCTGTCAGGTGCGGCCGAGCAGCCCCTTGGCCTCCACGGAACCGTCGCTGATCTGGTAGTACGTCTGGAGCTTGAAGTACTCCCCGCCGGCGTACGACGCCACGTTGTACAGGCCCTTGCCGACCGGCCCGTAGGTGTGGGGGCGCCGAGCGCGAACCGCTCCACCCGGGGTCGGCGCCGAAGCGGGCGGGGAGCTCGCGGACGTCAGGCAGCAGTGCGGCGAAGGTGATCCGCTGGATGTCGGGGGAGTCCCAGTTCAGGGTTGTGTAGATGCCGCCGGCCTGTGCGGCGTGGCGCAGCATCGTCTCGCTGGGCTCGGGCAGGCCGATGTCGCGCATCATCGCGCGCACGGTCTCCGGCTCGCGGCAGGCGGCGGGGGCGCCGAGGAAGTAGACGTTGACTGTCCTGCTGGGGTAGTCGATCCCGACCATGCTGATCTTGTCGTCCAGACCGTAGCGGGCGTAGAAGCCGCTGTTGAGGCCCAGGCTGCGGGGCATGGAGGGGACCTCGGAGAGATCCGACAGCTTCTGCAGGTCGTCGACCGGGAAGAACGTCCAGGTCTTCTTGAAACCGCCGACGAGCCCGAAGTCGGCACCGTGGCAGGGGATCGGGAACCGCTCCTCGAGGTCGGCCAGCAGCGAGCCGACGGGGTGGTCCGTCCGCGGGGTCAGGGAGTGCGCCACGGCATGGGCGTAGGGGTCGAAACCGCGGGGAATGCCGTGAAACGGCAGTCGACGTCCCCGTGTCACGCGTCGCCACCCGGAACGCGATCACGGCCTGCGGGATGAAGGAAGCGTAGGCGGTGAGGACGGGCCAGACCCGTTCGCGCGAGGGCGTGATGTCCAGCAGCCCGGCCGTTTCCTCCATGACGGAATAAAGACTCTCCAGTTCCGCTGTCCCGCTCATTCATCATCCTCCGATGCTCATATCCATATCTCGGTCCATGAAAGCATCGGCGCCCGAAACTCCCCTGTCAAGATATTAGCTAATCTTTCCCCTCGATATCGGGTGAGGCCGGTAAATGCAGTGGGTTTCCACCGCGCCTCGAGCGGCGGCAGATACTCTCGATGGGGTGGAATGCAGAATTCCCGGACGGAATTAGCGACACGGACCCGCTGCCTGCATAAATCAAAAATCATGAATCGCGAACCAGGAATCAGGAAAAGGACACGACCCATGACGACGTCCGGCCCCTCGCCCGCCGCACCCCCGCCGCCCCGAAGGTCGCCTTCGACTTCGACCACGGCAACTTCATCCGGGACCTGATCACCACCAACGGCGGCGGCGGTTTCCCCGGCCGAGGCCATCGCCCCCGGGACACCCCGTCTACACCTGGATCACCCTCCAGTTCCAGCTCGCCTGGTTCGACGCGCTGGCCCCCTACCACCCCACCGCCCAGGGTGCACTCCCGCATCGCCCGCCGGCCCGCCGGGGAGTCCGCCACCAACCGCAACAAGAACATCGCCGGCCTGTACGCCTCCTACCAGGTCGTCAAAGCCGTCTTCGAGGAACGCGCCCCCGTCATGCGGATGGCGATGACCGCCTTCGGCCTCGACCCCGACGACGACTCCCGCGACCCGGCCACCCCCGTCGGCATCGGCAACACCGCAGGCACCGCCGTCGTGGCCGCCCACCACGACGACGGCATGAACCCCCGCGGCGACCGGGGCCGCACCTACCACCCCCGCCCCTACGCCGACTACACCGGCTACGTCCCCGTCAACACCGCCTACGCACTGACCGACCCCACCCGCTGGCAGCCCGCGCTGGGCCCCCACCAGCGGCGCGTGGGCGGCGGACCGGGCGACAAGGGCGTCTACACCGTCCAGCAGTTCCTCACCCCCAGCTGCGGCTGGTCACCCCCTCACCTACCAGGACCCCGCCGCCTTCCCCCTCGCGCCGCCCGCCCACCTCGACCCCGCTGCCCCCGCCGCCTACCGCGACGCGGTCGACGAGGTCCTGGCCGCCTCGGCCGCCCTGAGCGACGAACAGAAGGTCAAGGCCGAGTTCTTCGAACATTCACCGGTCTCCCTCACCTGGGCCCCCCGCGCCGCCGCCCTCGCCCACGACCTGGACCTGGACGGCTGGGCCCACCTCTTCGCCACCACCGCCCTGGCCCGCTTCGACAACCTCATCGCCGTCTGGCACCACAAACACGCCCACGACGCCGTACGCCCCTTCAGCGCCGTCCGCCACGTCCACGGCGACACCCCGGTCACCGCCTGGGGCGGCCCCGGCCAGGGCACCGTCACCGACCTGCCCGCCGACCAGTGGAGCGGCTACCTCCCCCGGGCAGCCACCCCGAATACCCCCTCCGCCTTCACCACCCTGTGCTCCGCCCAGGCCCAGGCCGCCCGCCGCTTCCTCGGCGACGACATCCTCGACTGGACCCACGCCATCCCCGCCGGCACCACCCAGACCGAACCCGGCCTCGTCCCCGCCGCCGACCTCAAACTGACCTGGGAGACCTGGACCGCCTTCGAGAACGACTGCGCCGCCAGCCGCGTCTGGGCCGGCGTCGCCTTCCCCGCCACCGCCCAGCACTCCATCCCCTTCGGCGCCCAGTTCGGCGACCTCGCCCACGACTTCATCCAGCGCCACATCGCCGGGGACACCGGGCACTGACCCCCGCCCCGGCGACCGGTGGAAATCACGGACACGCCGGGGCACGGCCCGCAGGAGAGGAAGACAGCCGATGAGCGCCGCCCCGCCCGCCCCTGCACGCCACGCGCACACTGTCGACCTGGTCTCCCGGGCCCGGACCGAGGCCCTCGCCATGACCTCTCCCGCTCCCGCCCCGGACTCCGGCCCGGACCCTGCACCGGGCCTCGGCTCCGGTCCCGGCGAACTGGCCGCCCGCGCCCTGCGGGCCCACAGCACGCTGGCCCAGGGCCTGGGCCGGTCCATCCCGGTCACCGGCCTGGAGCCCGGCGGTGGACCCCACGCACTCGCCGCGTTCCTGGCGGTCTACGCCGCCCAGCACACCCACCGGACGCCCGCCCCCCCACGGCGCCCTGAACCCCGGCCCCCGTGCACGCCCCACCCCCAGGGGTGCGCACGGACCCGCGGGGCAGCCACCCTCCAGGTGACTGCCCCGCACGAACCGCCGCGCCCGCCCGCCCCGAGCCTCCCCGGCCGGCGGGCGGGCGCGCCGGTCCCCACCCCCGATGTCACGCGCACCGGGACCGTCTCGTCTCGTGCACGGCAGACACACCGAGTGCGGGCGGCCGGCGGGCGTACAGGCGGTGGGCGTACGGCGCGGGGGAGGAGAGCCAATGCCACCGCGCGGGGGCGGTGCCCCTCCCACGGCGAGCAGAAGGCGGACACCGTCCGCCACGTCCAAGAAGGAGGGAGGAACCGGGTGAGCCGGACCGAAGAGTTCGAGGAACTACGGCCGCTGCTGTTCTCCATCGCCTACCGGATCCTGGGCAGCGAGAGCCGGGCCCACCACGCCGTCGAGGAGACCCGGCTCGGCTACGAGCGCGCCTCTGCCGTGCCCGCATCGCCCCGGGCGTTCCTGTCGGCCGAGGTCACCCGGATCGCCCGGGCCGCCCGCCACCTGGCCCCCTCACCCCCGACATCGGCGGCAGCCGTACTGCTCCTGGAACGGCTCTCCCCTGGAGCGGGCGGTCTTCGCCCTGCGGGAGATCTTCGGATGCGGCACCGCACAGATCGCGTCCGCGGTGGGCTGCTCGGAGGCGGTGAGCCGCCGCCTCACCGCCGCCGCGACGACACCATCCGGCGCCCCTGGCGGCCCGGCCCCGTACTGGCCGGACCGGATCGCCGGCGCGGACCAGATCGCCCGCGTCCTGGCCGCCGTCGTCCCGGCCCTGGGCCGCATCGGCGTCACCATGCGGCCCAGGAGGTGGACGGCGGCCCCGGCGCCGTCTTCCACGACCGCAACGGCACAGCCCTGGGCGCCCTCGCCCTCGGCATCCTCGACGGACGGATCCAGACGGTCCGCTGGACCACCGCCCCCAACGACTCCGGCGGCCGAACACGGCGGCCTGACACCCCGCCCGCCACTGCGCCCCCGAACGTGCCGTGACACGACGGTGCGGCAGCCCCTTTCCCGAGGGCTGCCGCACCGTCGTGCCCGCGGACCTCACACCCCGCCCGCACCCGCTTCCGTGGCGTCGGCCACCAGGTCGCTGAGATCGAGGTCGAACAGCCCGCCGGCCCGCCCGCTCAACCCGGAGATCAGCTTCACGAAGTCGACCTGCGCGTCGTTCTCCTGGCCGGGGTCGTTGATCTCCTGGGCCAGGTTGAAATAGAACCCCTTCGTCTTCGACCGGTCGTAGAAGCCCTCCACGAACTTGCGGATGTCATGGAAGAAGTCCTGGTACGCGGTCGAGTACCGGTCGAGCGCCTTCTCCTCGATCTGCGGGTTGTGCAGGATCGTGTCGACGACCTTCGACAGGGTGCTGCCCGCCAGCGTCGCGAGCGCGACCCCGGTGGAGAACAGCGGGTCCACGAAGGCGGCGGCGTCCCCGACCAGCACCCAGCCGTTGCCGTGGAAACGCTCGTTGGTGTACGACCAGTCGCGCGCCGAACGGTACCCCGCGGCCTGCGTCGCGTCCCTGAGGATGTCCTTCAGCTTGGTGGTCTGCGCCATCTCCGACTCGAAGAGGTCCTCCAGCGACTTGTCACTCCCGCTGGCGACGTCCGACCGCGTCACGTAGCCGACGCTGAAGACACCCTTGTCGATCGGGATGCCCCAGAACCAGCCGTCCCGGGTCCCCTCGATGAGGATGTTGCTCCACTCGTCCCCGGGCAGCCGGTGGCAGTTGTCGAAGTACGTCCACACCGCGACATTGCGCAGCTGGTCGTTCCAGTTGACCGCGGAGAACTTCCGGCCCAGCACCCGCGCCTGCCCGGACGCGTCCACGACCAGCGCGGCCCGCGCCTCATGGGTACCGCTCAAACCGCGCAGCGCGTAGCGGACGCCCACGACACGGCCGTCCTCCTCCAGCGGCTCCTTCACCGTCGCGTCCTCCACGACGAACGCACCCAGCTCCCGCGCCCGGTCCAGCAGCAGCGCGTCCAGATCGGCCCGGCGCGTGTGATAGGCGTACGGGATACGGCCGCCGGTGGTGAACGAGAAGTTCCACGGAACCTCGTTGTTCCCCACACCAGAGTTCCGCCGTATTTACGCTCGAACCCCTTCGCCTCCAAACGCTCGGTCAGACCGAGTTCCTCCATCGGCACCATCACACCGGGAATGAGGGACTCCCCGACGTGATACCGCGGGAACCGTTCACGGTCGAGCACGAGAACACGGTGCCCCCCTTGGCGAGAAGCCCGCGGTGGTCGCACCGGCGGGCCCGCCGCCGATCACGATAACGTCGAAATCCTCAGTGACCCCAAAAAGAGTGGGCGACATGCGAGACCTTCCCCAGTCATGGATTCGGCCGTACCCGCGAGGCGCGTGACCTTCAACTCCCGCTCCCGCAGAGCACGTTCACCCATCAGCGTGCGGGCAGCCCACCAGCGCTGTCATCGCCGAGATTGCTCAGCGCGAAACACAGCGCTCCTGCAGCGAAACCCCACCCGGAATACGGCACCCCTGCACCGGCCCGAAATCCCTTCGGACGGAAGAAATACGCCTGCCGCGCCCGCACGCGCCGGGCCCGTACCGCAGCCGGCCCGGTCAACCGCCCCGGGGATACGGCGGCCCGGCCAACAGCACCGGCTCGACCGCCTCGTAGCGGCTGCGCTCCCGCGCCGCCGCCCGCCGGCCCGACGCCAGCGTCCCCACCACCCCGCACAGGAACCCGGCCGGCACCGACACCAGGGCCGTCGTCGTGAACGGGAACCAGTTGAAGTCCGCCCCGGGAACGCCGACTGGGGCGAGCCGGAGACGGTCATCAGGACCAGGACACTGACCGTGCCGCCGATCAGCGTGCACAGCGGCCCCCCCGGGTGTAGCGCCGCCAGAACAGCCCGAACACCGGCGCCGGCAGTGGTCAAAGCAGCTGGGCCCTCTCCACCGTCCTGGCTGCCCTCACCGCTCCCACCGCCCCGGGCGTCCTGACCGCTCTCACCCTCCAGTCCCGCCCCCGCCCGCCGCTCCCCGTCCCCGAACAGCAGTGGAAGCACCCGGGCGACACGACAACGCCCCGGACACCGCGCAACGGTGCCTGGGGCGCAGCAGCAGAAGAGCTCAGTGGAGTTGACCCACCTCATACCCGCCCGCCGGCTGACGGGTGATCACATTCCCCGGTTGAACGCATTGATGATCGCGATCTGCGCCACCAGCGCCGCCAGCTGGTCCTCGTCGTAGTGCTTCGCTGCCCTCGCCCACACCTCGTCCGGCACCCCGCCGGCCGCGTCCGCGATCCGCGTCCCCTCCTCCGCCAGCTCCAGCGCCGCCCGCTCGGCCTCGGTGAACACGGTCGCCTCCCGCCACACCGCCACCAGATTCAGCCGCAACGCCGTCTCACCCGCCGCCGCGGCCTCCTTGGTGTGCATGTCCACACACCCGCCGCAGCCGTTGATCTGACTGGCCCGCAGCATCACCAGTTCCCGCGTCGCGGCCGGCAGCGTCGACTCCGCGAGCGCCCCGGCCGCGGCGACGATGTGCTTCATGGCCTTGGCCGCGACCGGACTGGCCATGACGTTCAACCGGGCTTCCATGCTGTACTCCTGTGTCCTCGTCGATACGTGCACCCCCATCGTGGGGAGGGCATCTGACCAGCCGTCAGACCCCACGAGTGTTATATCCGCTCACCGCCCCCGCCACCGCGACACCCCCGCCCGGCCCACCCCGCAACCCGCCGCAGGCGCCGCACGCGCAGACCGCGGCGGCCCGGTCAGCCGCCCCGCGGATACGGCGGCCCGGCCAGCAGCACCGGCTCGACCGCCTCGTAGCGGCTGCGCTCCCGCGCGGCGGCCCGCCGGCCCGACAGCACGGTGCCCAGCAGCCCGCACAGGAACCCCACGGGAACCGACACCAGAGCGGTGGTCGTGAACGGGAACCAGTTGAAGTCGGCCTCCGGAAAAGCCGACTGAGGGGAACCGGAGACGAGATTGGTACCGGTCATCAGGACCACGACACTGAGACTGCCGCCGATGAGCGTGCACAGCAGACCCGCCCGCGTGAAACGCCGCCAGAAAAGGCTGAACACCAGCGCCGGAGCGATCGCCGACGCCCCCAGACAGAACGACAGGATCGCCAGCGGCTGCAGACTGCGATGCTGGGCCAGCACCGCCAGAGCGATCACCGGAACCCCCACCGCCAGCGCCGACAGCCGCGCCAGCGCCATCTCCCGCAACGGCCGCGTCCCCGCACGGACCACCACGTCATGGGCCAGCGAGTTCGCACACGCCAGCGTCATGCTCGCCACCGACGCCAGCAGCGTCAGGAAGATGGCCGTGGTGACCGTCGTGAACAGCAGACTCTCGGGCCGCGAAAGGTCCGGCCCGAACGCCGCACGCGCCCCCAGCAGATAGGCGGTACTGCCCCGAGGATCCGCCGCCGCGATCTCCTTGCCCCCGATCAGCGCGGTGGCACCGACGGCGACGACGGTCATCACCGCCATGAACAGGGCCACCGCCGAGACCGCCCAGGACATCGCACGGCGCACCTGACGCGTACTGCCCGCCGTGTACATCCGCATCGTCACATGCGGCAGACAGGCGCCCCCAGCACGATCGCGCACTGCGTGCTCACCATGTCGAGCGCCGGATGCCGTCCCCCCGCGAACTGCAGCCCGTACCGCAGATAGCCCGATCCGGCCCCGCTGTTCTGCGCCGCGGACTGGAACAGCGTTCGCGGACTCCAGCCGAAAGTGTGCAGAATCAACGCGGCCACCACCAGCCCGGACCCCAGAAGAATCACCGTCTTCAGGATCTGGATCAGCGCCGTACCACGCATACCCCCAGCGCCGCATACGTGATCATCAGCCCTCCGGCCCCCACGACACAGCCGGTACGCATCGTCCCGTCCGAGAAACCGAGGACGAACGCCAGCAACTGCCCCACCCCGGCCAGTTGCACCACCATCATCGGCACCAGCGCCGCAAGCGTCACCGCACACGCGGTGACGCGTACCGCGCGGCCGGGCATACGACGGCCCAGCACATCGCCCATCGTGAACCGGCCCGTGTGATGCAGCGGTTCGGCCAGCAGGAACATCAGCAGCAGCAGGAGAGCAGGGTGCTCAGGGCCAGCACGACCCCGTCGTAACCGCACAGCGCGATGATCCCGCCGACCGTGAGGACGGTGGCCGCCGAGATGTAGTCACCGGCGATGGCCAGCCCGTTGCGCAACGGCGACAAGAACCGGTACCCGGTGTAGAACTCGTCCAGGTCGTCACGGTCGGGACCGGTGACCACGCACAGCAGCAGCGTCAGGGTCACCACGCTGAAGAACGCCACGAGCGACCAGGACTGCGCGGATCCCCGAAGTCCGTCACGGCCGCAGCTCCCCGTCGGCGGGCCGCCGGCTGCCGGCGCACCCGGCGGGCGAGGGGATCGACGAACCGGCGGGCGGTGTACTCGTAGAACGCTACGGCCAGCCAGGTGACAGGCAGCTGCACCAGCGCCAGGAACAGCCCGGTGGGCAGACCGCCGGGGGCCGGACGCGCCATCAAGGAAGGGGCCTTGACGGTGAGTGCGAGGAAGACCGCGAAGTAGCCGAGCGCGGCGAACGTCGCGGTACGCCGCTGCCACCGGCACGCCCGCCGCAACAACCGCAGATCCCGGTGCGCCCCGGCCCACGGCCGGACCCGGCCCGTCGCCCACCCCGGCGCCACCGCCGAAGCATGCCGCCCGGCCCGGTGCGCCAGCGGCCGTAACTCGGAGCTGTCGGAAGACATCCCAAGATCTCCTAGAGGGTCGTGGGCCCCACACGCCACGGACCGTGAAAGTGCGGGGAAACGGCCCGGTCATCGCACGCTATGCGGCACCCGCACCCACCGCAGCCCTTTCCGACGAACTCCCTGATGAAACCTTCAACCGCCTCTGACCTCGGATGTTGCGGATGAGGAGAGGGGGACGGGGAGTACGGCAGTGCCCTGTGGGCCCCGCCCGTGGGGGACCGGCCGCCCATGGCCGGACTCCGCGACACCCCACTGGTGGGACGGCTGCCGGCGGTCGCCGGCGCGCGGTGCGTCCCTGCGGATGCGTAGCGGGCGGGGTGGCCGCGCCCACATGGCATGACGATTTCGTCATGTACGGTGGGGGTGTGACGGAGCAGAGTATCTACGGGCATCTTCGTGAGTTCCGTGAGGCTTTCGACAAACCTGAGCCGCTGGCCTGGCCGGAGATCAGTCACGGCCAGCTGCTGATGATGATGAGCCCGAAGAAGCAGCATCAGCTCGTCGCTCACCGCCTGCGCACCCAGCTGGAGCCCCAACTGGGCACGGACCTGGTCCTCATGCTCGAAACCGACATGGAGGATGCGGCACTGGGCATCCTGCGGGTCCCCGACCTCGTCGTGATCGACGAGGAAGAGGCCACCGCCGACAGCGATGCCATCGACCCGCGCCGCTGCCACCTGGTGATCGAGATCGTCTCCCGCTCCAACCCGGGCAACGACTACGAGGGCAAGCTGCGCGACTATCCGGCCATGGGCGTGCCGCACTACCTGATCGTCGACCCCGGGACGGGACCGCCGTCCATCACTGGGCGCCCACACGCCGCACCGGCGAACCCACCTACGACAACAGGCAGCACTACACCTTCGGAGACACCGTCACCGTCACCGGCTGGAAGATCGACACCACTGCCCTGCCCCGCTACAGCGCGGACGCCGGACGGTGAACGACACCGCCGGCCTGGTGCGGTCCTGGCGCCGCCAGCGAGGCATGTCCCAGACCCGCCTGGCCGAACTCGCCGGGACCGGGCAGGCCGCGATCTCACGCATCGAGTCCGGACGGGACCTGCCCACCCTGGCACTCCTGGACCGCATCGCCTCGGCACTGGACTGCCAGTTGACGGTCACCTTCACGTCCAGTTCAGGGCAGAGCCCGGCCAGATGACCAAAAGAGAAACAAGCGCGGACACAGGAATCGCCGGCCTCAGGCGCACGCAGTGCTGCACTCACGGTGGTAGACCCCACTGGTACCCGCCAACCCGTCAGTGAAGGAAGCCAAGTTGCTGGTGTGGCAGCGCCGTCCCGGGCTCAAGCCCCAGACGCCCCCGGTGCTGGGACGCAGGGATGGTGTGCGGCCGCTGGCGCTGGCGCTGGCCCGACCGGCGGCGGCACGGACCCTCTTCCAGCGCAGCGGCCCCACTGTGTCAGCGCGGGGAGGAGTTGGGCGGGGACTGCGGAGGCTGTCTTCCTGCGTGCGGGTTGCGTGAGCTGTACTGAGATTTGTGGAGTCTCTGATGCCAGGGTTACGGTCCTGGCGAAGAAGATCCACCAGAACCATGCCAGCACCCCGTAAATACCCCGATGAACTACGTGAGCGAGCGGTCCGCGAGGTCCGCACCACCGGTCGCCCGATCGCGCACGTCGCGAAGGGACCTCGGTATCCACGGCTCGGTCATCGCACGCTATGCGGCACCCGCACCCACCGCAGCCCTTTCCGACGAACTCCCTGATGAAACCTTCAACCGCCTCTGACCTCGCATGTTGCGGACGAGAACAGGGGGCGGGGGAGTACGGCAGTGCCCTGTGGGCCCCGGGCACGTCGGACCGGCCGGCCCGCCGGTGGCCGGTCCGCGGCCTTCGCAGGACGACCTCGACATCGCTCGCGCAGACCCCATGCCCCTGACCCGCCCCCCACCGCGACTGGGCGGCCGGGGGTGGGGGTGGAAACCCTCGTCCCTGCGGACGGCCGTCAGCGCCGAGGCGTGCCCGGCGGTGGGTGGGCGTTGTTGGTGTGCTCGCGGATCTGAGCGTTCGCCGGGGAGCCGCGTCATCGCTGTCCGCGCCCAGGCCGGCGAGCAGGCGCAGCCCGTCCTCGGCAGGGCTGCCGGGGGCCGCGGACAGCACCAGCAGTTCCATGCCTGGTTCGTTCGGTAGCGCGAAGTTCTCCTGGTGCAGTTCCAGCAGTCCGACCAGCGGGTGCCGGTACGCCTTGCGTCCATGTGTGCGGGCGCGCACGTCCGCGCGGGCCCAGAGGCGGCGGAAGCGCTCGCTGCCCATCGCCAGCTCGCCGATGAGCGAGGCCAGGCGAGGGTCCTCGGGTATGTGCCGGCGGCCAGGCGCAGGTGCCCGACCACGTCGAGGGTGCATGTCTCCCAGTCCGCGTAAAAGCCGCGCTCGGCCTCCTCGAGGAAGAGGTGGCGGGCGGTGTTCAGGCCCGGCATCGGCCGTCCGTAGAGGAGCCCTGCAAGACGGTTCCCGGCGAGCACGTCCAGGCGGTGGTCCATGATCAGCGCGGGTGCGTCGGCGACCAGGCCAGGACGCGCAGCGCCTCCGGCCGGATTCGCCCGCCCGGCGCCTTCGCGCGCCGCCGGCGCTGCCGGGCGAGCCGGTCAAGGTGCCCGCGTTCGGTCTCGTCGAGGCCGAGGACGCGGGCGAGCGCGTCGAGGACCTGCTCGGAGGGCTGGGTCGCGCGGCCCTGCTCCAGGCGTACGTAGTAGTCGACGCTGACTCCGGACAGGTGCGCGACCTCTTCGCGGCGCAGCCCTTCGACCCGTCGGCGGCTGCCGGTGGGGATGCCGACGGCCGCCGGATCGACCCGGGAACGCCGGGTCCGCAGGAAGCCCGCAAGATCGTCCATGCCCCCAGTATGGCCACGGTGGTGCCCCGTGGAAGTGGCCCTGCCAATACCAGGAAGTCCCCTCCTACGGAAGAGGAGCCCTGAACGCCAGACGCTGCGGAGCCCAGGATCGAAGGCATCCGATCCGAAGGAGTTCCCGTGAAGACGCTGATCGTCTACGCCCACCCGGAGCCCAAGTCGCTCAACAGCTCGCTGAAGGACCTCGCGGTGTCCACCTTGGAAAGGACCGGACACGAGGTGCGGGTGAGCGATCTGTACGCGATGGACTGGAAGGCGGTCGTGGACGCCGCGGACTACGGCCCCCACGCCTCAAGTCCGCTGAAGATCGCCCTGGACTCGGGCCGGGCCTTCGACGCCGGGACGCTCACCGCGGACGTCCGCGCCGAGCAGGAGAAGCTGCTGTGGGCCGACACGGTCATCTTCCAGTTCCCCTGTGGTGGTACGCGATGCCCGCGATCCTCAAAGGCTGGGTGGGACCGGGTGTTCACCTACCACTTCGCGTACGGGGTCGGCGAGCACAGCGACACCAGGTACGGCGAGCGCTTCGGCGAAGGCACCCTCGCGGGCAGGAGGGCTCTGCTGTCGGTGACCGCCGGCGGCCCGCAGTCGCATTACGCCGCACGCGGGATCAACGGCCCCATCGACGATCTGCTGTTCCCGATCCACCACGGCATCCTCTACTACCCGGGCATCGAGGTTCTGCCGCCCTTCGTGCTGTACGGCACCGACCGGATGACCGATGAGGACTACCCCGGCGTCGCCAGGGCCTGGCAACAGCGCCTGCTCACCCTGGAGTCGACCGAGCCGATCGCATTCCGCCGACAGAACTTCGGCGACTACGAGATCCCCTCGCTGCACCTGAAGAAGGGACTGGAGCCCGCAGGCCGCACGGGTTTCGGGCTGCACGTGCGCGACTAGCCACCGGCGATCAACAGGACAAGCCGGGGCGCGCACCCCGGCAGCAGCCCGAGGACCGCGGCGGCGGCCGGCTGCCTGCCCGCGGCCCGGGTACCCCGCTCGCAGACCGAGCGCGACAGCACCCTTCCCGGGCATCTCCCGGTCATCGCACGACGCGGGAGCGAACAGGGCTCCGGCCTGGGCGTCCACCGCCGGTTCTGCGAAGCTGCGTTCGCGCTGCTGCACTGGTTTTGCCGCCTACGCCCCCGCCGGGAGAACTCGCGACGGCATCCACCAGGCCTTCCTCGCCCTGGGCTGCGCCATCATCTGCTGGCGAGGACTCGAACCGACCTTCCTTCGGGAGTCTTAGCCGGCGTGGTCGCCATCCCGCGCAGCCACGGCCCACTCCGAGCCTGGCACCTCACGCGCCGCCCACTCCCGCAGCCCGATCGGGCTGCGGCTCAGCACGTGCTTCACGCCGTCGCTCAGGTAGGCGTCCTCGCCCCGGCGGATACCGCCGAGCATGGCCATGCGCCACTCGATGTAGCCCTCGGGTGTGCCCGCCGCGCGCAGCTGGGCCAGGTGGTCGGCGTCGGACTGGTCTGCGAACCGGACCGGGGTGCCCGACGCTTCGGTGAGGATCTGCGCGGCCTGGACGAAGTCGGCTGCCTCGGGGCCCGACAGTGCCAGGGTCTCGCCCTCGAAGCCGCCAGGGAGGACAGCGGCCGCCACGTCCGCGATGTCGGCGACGTCGATGAACGGTTCGGCGCCCATGCCGACCGGCGCGCTGATCAGCCCGCCGCGCGGGCGAACATCGCCTCGGTGAAGTTCTGGGCGAAGTGCGACGGTCGCAGGACCGTCCATGGCAGCGGCCCTTGCGCAGGGCCTGCTCCGCCCTGGCGACGGCTCCCTCGGGCAGGAACTGCACGCCGCGCGCCGACAGCAGGACCGCTCGCCGCACTCCGGCAGCGTGGGCCGCCTCCAGCAGGCCGGTCAGACGCGGACTCCAGTCGGTCGCCGATCCGGGGCCGACGACGAACACCCCCCCGCGCCGGCCACCGCCGCCGGCCAGGTGGAGGGGTCCTGCCAGTCGAAACGGGTCGCCGAGTTCCGGCCGGCCGCACGCGGATCGTGCCCGGCTCGGGTGAGTGAGTGGGTGAGGCGGCGGCCGACCTTGCCGGTGCCGCCGAGGATCAGGAACGGTGCCATGTCCTCCACGATACGAACGTGACCGTAGACGGAAAATGCTCGATCGGACGGCATTCATTCGTGTTCGTCTAGGGTTCGGGTATGGACGTGCTGACCGACCAGCTCGCGCAGGCACGCGCCCGCGGCGCGGTCTTCTCCGTGCTGCGCCGCATCCGGCCGTGGGGCGTGCGGTTCAGCGGGCGTCGGCCGCTCACCGCCCACGTGCTGATCGAGGGCACCGGCTGGCTCGAGGAGCCCGGCCGACAACCACTCCGGCTGGGGAGCGCGACGTCGTGCTGATGTCGTCGGGCGCGCCGTACGCCCTGGTCAGCGACCCGGATGTCACCGCCGAGCCGATCGCCGACGCCCGGCTGCGCGGAACCGACACCAGACAGGGCGACGCGGCACTCATCCTGTGCGGCGCCTACACCCTCGACGGCAGCTTCGCCGCATCCCTGTTCCGCGCCCTGCCGCGCGCCGTCGTCGTACCGGCGACCGGCCAGGAAAGCGCCCATGCGGCGGCCGTGGCCTTGCTGGCCGACCTGATCAGACAGGACGCCCCTGGACAGCAGGTCCTGCTGGACCGCCTCCTCGACGTCAACCTGGTCTTCGCCCTCCGCTCCTGGTGGGCGCAGGCGGGGGAGGCGGCACCCGGCTGGTACCGGGCACTGTCCCAGCCGGGCCTGCGACGGGTCCTGGAGCACGTGCACGCCGAACCGGCCGGCGAGTGGACCGTCCCAGCCATGGCCGGCCTGGCCGGGATGTCCCGTGCCGCCTTCTCTTCACGGTTTCGTGAGGTCACCGGAGACTCGCCAGGCAGCTACGTGACCGGCGTACGCATGCAGCACGCCGAAGACGCCCTCGCACGCTCCGACGTGACGCTCGCCCAGATCGCCGCCAAGGTCGGCTATCGCAACGAGTACGCGTTCTCCACCGCGTTCCGCCGCCGGCACGGCATGTCGCCGGGCAAGTGGCGGGCGGCGGCCCGACCGCGCAGCCGGATTACATGCCGCACTGATTCGTGCCCTGCGAAGGCCCGGTGGAAGGAAGTCCGCCTTTCGCTGCGATTCCTGGCCGCCGCATCATCACGAGCTCGCTGACCTCTGCCGCAACACCCTGAACCGCTGATCCACCAGAGCGACACACTCACGCAGACCCGGAGTCGGCACACCGCCACGCTCACGCATCACGGCAATGGCCTGCACATCCCGCCCGGCCGAAACGAGGCCGTCCACCTCCGCCTGCACCTCACCCGAGAGCCGGTCCCACAGAGCATCCCCTACCCGCGTTCAACCCCACAGCCCGCACCCAGGAGGGATCGCGATCCGCCGCCCTGCCAAACACCCCCTGGCAGGGCAAAAACGCTCTGTCAGTCCACGAGAACGAGGCGCTGGCACCGATCTTGGGGATCGGTCGCGGAAGGCGATCGCGGATCTTCTCGGAGGTCTGTCGTCGTGAGTGCAGGACTGCGTGCGCCCGAGTGCAGCGGGTCCGGCGTCCGCGCTTGTCTTCTCTTGTGATCATCCGGTCAGGATGAAGGCGGGGCCTGCCCTGAACTGGACGTGAAGGTGACGGTCAGCCGGCAGTCCAGTGCCGAGGCGATGCGGTCCAGGAGTGCCAGGGCGGGCAGGTTCCGTCCGGATTCGATGCGTGAGATCCCGGCCTGCCCGGTCCCGGCGAGTTCGGCCGGCTGGCGACGGCCAGGTGTGATCTTCCCCGAAGGAGTCACCTGATGAGGACGACTATGGGATTACCGGGAGGGATGATCGTCCGTTTTCGTGTCGAGTTGGATGTGCTCGATGTCGTTGTCCAGGAAGGTGGTCAGGTCCTGGGCTTCGGTGCAAACGGCTTCCTGTTCCAGGGCGGTGAGGGGGCGCAGGGGGCTGATGTGGAGTTGGTGGTTGCGTACGGTCCAGGTGGCGCTGACGCGTCCGTCGACAAGGACGGTGCGGTGGCCTGCGACGGACAGACCGAGGTGGGGGGCGTCGATGATGCGGCTACGGTCGTGGTAGCCGAGGATGGCGTTGTCGAAGGCCGGGAGGAACCGGACGGGGGCGGGGGTGTCGGGGTGGGGGCGGGGTGCGTCGGGCAGGTCGAGCAGTTCGCGGCCGCGTTCGTCACGGAAGACGACGAGTTCTTCTCGGGCTGCTTTGATGGCGGCGGGAAGGCCGGCGAGGCCGCACCAGGCACGTAGGTCCGTGCTGGCGGCGGGCCCGTACGCGGCGAGGTAGCGGTGCAGCAGTTGCTGTCCGACGGGATCACTGCCCTCGGCGGGCAGGGGGTCGATGTCCCGTTCCAGCCAGGTGCTCAACGGCAGGTTGCGTACGCCGGCGCTCTGCTGCCACAGGCCGCGGGGCGGGAGTTGGGCCATCGGGATGAGGGCTGCGACGAGCAGCTCGCCCAGGACACGACGTGGTGGGCCGGACCAGCGGTCTTCGAGAGCATGTACGAGCTCGGTCATGGTGCGGGGCTGCCGGTCGGCCATGACCGCGCGGCCGGCTGCGGCGACCTCGTCCACGTCGATGCCGACCAGCTCACGCCGGTAGGTTCCCAGCACTCGCTGGCGCAGCATTGTGTCGTGGCGGGCTCGCCAGGTGAGCGCGTCGTCGGCGGTGACGAGGTGGACGGTGCGCCGCATCAGGTGAGTGCGCACCACCACGCGACCGGTCAGCGCATCGTCAAGTTGCTCGGGCTTGAAGCCGGACAGGCGGGACCACAGTCCGGTGAAGGGTTCCTGAGGTTCCTGTGCCTGCAGGCCGCACAGATGGGTGACTGCCTCCGACACGGATGTGTCGCTGCGCTGGAGCAGGTGCTGGCGGGCGAGGGTGGCGCGATTGAGGGCACGGGCGTCGAGAACAGTCATGGCATCCTCACGCGGCGGCTCGTTCGTGGGCCGGGCGTCGACGCAGGTTCGTGCGGGTGAGGGAGGGAGGTGCGTAGGAGACGTCCAGAGGGCTGAGGTCGGTGCCGGGCGGGACGATTGCGTCGATCTTGTCGAGGATGTCGTCGCCGAGGGTCAGGGTGGCGCCGACGAGCAGGTCGTCCAGCTGGTCCATGGTGCGCGGGCCGATGATGGCGGCAGTGACGTCGGGGTGGCTGGTGGCGAAGGCCATGGCGACGTGCGTGAGGGAGTGGCCGGTTTCCTCGGCGAGGGTGAGGAGTTGCTCCACCGCGTCAAGCTTGCGTTCGTCGGTGAGGTGCCGGGAGACCCACTGCATGCGGGCGTTGTTGGGCCGCGGGGCGTTCTTGCGGTAATGGCCGGTGAGCAGTCCCATGGCCAACGGACTCCACACCAGAACGCCCAGGCCGTAGCGGCGGCAGGTGGGCAGGACCTCCCGCTCGATGCCGCGGTTGAGGATGGAGTAGGTGGGCTGCTCGGTTCGCAGGCGGTGCTGTCCACGCTGCTGGGACACCCACTGGGCCTCGACGATGTCCGAGGCCGGCAGGTTGGAGGAGCCGATCGTGCGAACCTTCCCGGCACGCACGAGGTCGGTGAGCGCGGAGAGGGTCTCCTCGATGTCGGTGTGCGGGTCGGGATGGTGGATCTGGTAGACGTCGATGTAGTCGGTTTGCAGCCGCTTCAGGGAGCCCTCGACCGCCTGGAGGACCCAGCGCCGGGAGCTGCCGCTGCGGTTGGGGTCCTTGCCCATCGGTCCGTTGAACTTGGTTGCCAGCACGACCTCGTCGCGGCGCCCTTTGAGGGCTTTTCCGACGATCTCCTCGGTCTCGCTGTAGCCGTACACATCGGCGGTGTCGACACAGTTGATGCCCGCATCCAGCGCCCGGTGGATCATGCGCACGCAGTCGCCGTGATCAGGATTGCCCATTTTGCCGAACATCATGGTTCCCAGGCAGTAGGCGCTGACTTCGATGCCGGTCCGTCCCAGCTTCCGTGTTCTCACGGTGCCCCGTTTCCTTCCGCTGCCGTACGTGTTCGGTGCCTGCGCCGTCCGGGCCGCCCGTGCGTTGCGGCGGCCGGGACGGCGCAGGCATGTCAGGTCGGTCGGTTGGTTCAGCCGTTGTACGCAGCGGTGACGTCCAGGACCCATGTGATGCCGAAGCGGTCGGTGAGCATGCCGTACAGCGGTGCCCACTGGGCGGGCTCCAGCGGGCTCACGATCGTCGAGCCTTCGGCGAGCTTGCCCCACAGGGCGCTGATCTCCCTCGGTGTCGTCGCCGCGTACGGAGACGAAGAACGGCTTCTCGCCCTGGTTCCAGGGCAGATGCGAGGGCACGTCGTAGGCCATGACGTGGAAGCCGTTGTCGCCGGCCACCTCGCCCCACATCACCCAGTCCGCCTCGTTCTCATCCTGCACGGCGCCCGCGTCCTTGTAGGTGACCGCGACGGTACGTCCGCCGAAGACGGACCGGTAGAAGTCCAGCGCCGCGCGCGCGTGCCCCGGAAGTTCAGGTGAGTGGTGGTCGTGACGGACATGACCTGCTCCTTGCTCGACGTGATGAATGCACCGCCAGCCGTCAAAGGTCCGGCGGCTGCCGTGACCAGGAGCGATGCCTCCCGAACGGCTCGTATGCCACGATGGCAGGGGTAGAGGACAGGTTGTGTCCGGTACTCCAGGGAGTATGGGCGGCGCCATGCATAAAACATCCGCCCGGCTGCTCGCGCTGCTCTCGCTCCTCCAGACGCCCCGTGACTGGTCCGGCGATGATCTCGCCGAGCGCCTCGGCATCACGTCGCGCACGGTGCGCCGTGACATCGACCGCCTGCGCGAACTCGACTACCCGATCAAGACCCTCAAAGGACCGGCCGGCGGCTACCGCCTGGAGGCCGGCACGCACCTGCCGCCCATGCTGTTCGACGACAACCAGGCCGTCGCTCTGGCCGTCGCGCTGCAGACCGCGGCCGCCGGCACCGCCGTCGCTGAAGACGCTACCCGCGCGCTGGCGACCCTCCGCCAGGTCATGCCAGCCCGCCTGCGCCGCCGCATCGACCTGTTGCACATCACCGCCGTCCAACCGCCCGAGGCGGCCGGCGACACCCCCAGGTCGACGCTCAGGTCCTGATGGACCTGAGCCGCGTTATCCACGCCCGCGAGGAACTGCGCTTCGACTACGCCCCGGGGCCAGGCACCTCGGCCGACGACGTCCGCCGCGTACAGCCCCACCACCTGGTCACCTGGCGTCAGCGCTGGTACCTGGTGGCCTGGGACCTCCACCGCGAGGACTGGCGCACCTTCCGCGCCGACCGCATCCGGCCCCGCACACCCACCGGCCCCCCCGCTTCACCCTCGTGACCTCCCCGGCACCGGCGTCTCCGCCTTCGTCACCAGCCGGTTCCGCGGCAACGACGGCACCACCACCGACTGGCCCTGCCAAGGTGAAGCCGTCCTCCGCCTCCCGGCCGCCGACGTCGCGCCCTTCGCCCAGGACGGGATCGTCGAGGAACTCGGCTCCCGTCACTGCCGGTTGATCCTCGGCTCCTGGTCATGGACCGGACTCGCCGCCGCCCTCGGCCGCTTCGACACCGATATCGAAGTCATCGGCCCGCCCCAACTGGCCACCGCCTTCGGGGACCTCGCCACCCGCTATGCCCACGCCGCCCGTGCCACAAGGCCAGAGACCGGCCCGGCGCGGCGCGGTTTAGAACAGAACTCACCACGCCGCTCGAGCCCGGGCGTGAGTAGTTGGGGTACAGGAAAATCCCGCGATCTTGGTCGGCTGGCACACCGTTTTCGTGGCCTCGCCGAGGTTCACGGAAAGATCGTCGAGCGGGTGCGGGCGCGCTGGCTACGGTCCCAGCTTCACGCTGTCTGCCACCCGCAGTTCGTCGACAAGGTCGTCGACGTCGTCGGCCTGTGCCCACAACCCGCCCGAACGGGCGGTCGTGCTCTGCGTCGGCGAGAAGAGCCAGATCCAGGCGCTGGACCGTTCCCAGCCGGTGCAGCCGATGATGCCGGGCATGCCCGAACGCCGTACCTACGACTACCTGCGGCACGGCATGACCAGCCTGTTCGCCATCCCGGCCCGGGCATCACGGCGTATCGCCGCGTACAGATCGACCTTGGATTTCGGTGGCACCTGCGCCCCCTCACCACGCAGAGCACTCCCCCGCCTTCCACCGCAAGCGCCCAAGCGGTGTCAAAACTCGGCGATATCACTCTCCGCCAACACCGGGCGGTGTCGCCGTCGATCGCTGTCCCTTGCTGTCCAATCGAGTCGTTTGACAGCGAACCCAGTCGTTTCGGCTTCTTTGACCGTGAACTTAGTCGTGTGGGTGAGCGATCCAGTAGCCGTCAATGTGACGGGGGTTGCTGGTGGCGGGCCGGTGTTCCGAGTCTGCGCTATTGGGGATGGTGAGCAGGATGCGGCCGTGGCCACCGCCGGTGTCGACGTGGTCGTGGGCCTTGGTGATTTGGTCCAGCGGGTAGCGGTTGCGGACGTCGACGGTGAGGGCGCCGACGGCGGCGGCGGAGGTGAGGTCGCGGGCGGCCTGGCGCTTTGCCTCGGCGGGAAGTCGTCGCTGCCGAGCAGCCGCAGGGTGACGTTGTTGAACAGCAGCGGCCAGAAAGGGATTTCGGTGCGGTCTGAGCGGGTGGCATAGGCGGCGATGACGGCGTTGTTGGCGGCGACGGCGTTGTCAGGTCTGCGTTGTCGGACAGCGCGACCTCGATGATCGGTCGACGCCCCGCGGCGCGTACGAGCGGATGGCGGCGGCGGGCTCGCCAGTGTCAGGGCGACGGCGTGGGAGACGACGGCCGGGTCGACGCGGTCGAGGTCCGCGGTGTGGCGGACGGTGGCGATCACGGTGGCGCCGGCCCAGTGGGCGAGATGGGCGGCCAGGGGCCGACTCCGCCGAGAACTCCGTGGACCAGGACCAGTTGGCCGTCGACCGGGCCGTCGGCGAAGACGGTGCGGTGGGCAGTGATGCCGGGGATGCCGAGGCTCGCGCCCAACTCGTCACTGAGGTGGTCAGGCAGAGGTAGGGCCTGGTGGTCGGGTACGACGGTGTACTGAGCAGCCGTGCCGAAGGGGCGGTAGGACTGGGCGCCGTATACCCAGACCCGCTGTCCGACGCGGCGGGCGTCGACGTGGGCGCCCACGGCGTCGATGACTCCGGCGCCGTCGCTGTGCGGGATCACCTGCGGGAAGGGCATGGACGAGCCGAGCCAGCCGCGCCGTTTCTTGGTGTCGCCGGGGTTGACGCCCGAGACGGTGACGCGGACGCGGACCTCGCCGGGGCCAGGGACGGGATCAGGGAGTTCACCGACGTGCAGGACATCGGCGGCGGGGCCCTGGGCGTCGTACCAGGAAGCAAGCATGGGGCTACCTCTGTGGACAGTCAGCTCGCGGGAGCAGCGGGCGCGTGCGGATCGCTGTCGGTGCATCCGGTGTCGAATACGGGCGGTTCCTCCCCGAGGGTTTCGCGCAGCCAGGTCCGTTCAGCGCGGCTGGTGGCGCGGGCGGTGAGCAGCATGCCCCGCCAGTAGGGGTCGGCGACCTCCTCGGCACGCAGGGGCCGCTCATTGTCGTAGAAGAAACTCGCCGGTTCGTCCAGGAACTCCAGCCGCCTGCGCAGCTTTCGCGTGCCGTTCGGCCACGTCGGGCAGGTGGGAGAGGAATGCCAGGACGACGTAGAACCGGGTGAAGTCGGTGATCTCGTGATCGGCGGGCTTGCGCAGGCGCTGAAGCATGTCGGCCCGTCCGGCAGCGGTCAAACTGAGCACGTACCGGGCCGCCCCCGCGGCCGGGTCGGCGCGCCGCTCGATCAAACCCGCCCTGGTCAGACGATTGATCGCCGGATACAGGCTGCCGTCACTGACCGGCCGCGTGTAACCGGTCAGCTGTGAACGCGGCGGCGCAGCTCGTGTCCAGGCAGGGGTCCCTCGGCGAGGAAGCCGAGTATCGCGAGTTCCAGCATGAGTCCATCTTCGCACGTGAACATCGAATCGAGGTGAACATCGAATCGATGTTACGCTCTCAGGTACCCGCCCGAACGTCTTTGGAGAGGCACGGCAAGATGCCATCGCAGTCCACCGAGTCAGTGATGAACCGTTTCGTCGAGTTCATCAACACGGGCAACGAGGATCTCGCCCGCCAGGTCATTTCTCCGGACGCGGTGTTCCACGCGCCCAGCCACCCGAACCACTAAGGGGGCCCGATGGGTACATGGAAGTCATCGCGATGATGCGCGGCGCCTTCCCCGACGTCCAGTGGACGCTGGAGGAGACGGTCGCCGAAAGCCACACCGTGGCCGCGCGGTTCACCATGCAGGGAACCCACGACGGTGAATTCTTCGGGATCCCGGCGAGCGGCAACAAGATCTCGGTGCAGGCCATGAACTTCTACTACCTGTCCGACGGCCGGATCGTCGGCGAACAGGGCCAGCCCGATCTCCTCGGGGTCATACAGCAGATCGGTGCCGTACCGGCGCCGTGAACCTCGTATCGCCGCGTGAGCCCGCTATCGCGCGGAACTGCCGTCGCCGAGGTACGTCGCCCCGGCCAACAGGGAAGGCCCACACCGGCCCGCGGGCGGCCGACGCAGGTTCACCGCAAGAGGTTGGCCTTCCATATGAGACTCCTTGCCATCCAACCCAGTCGGCGCAGGCGGCCAGGGGTCCGGGCCGAAAGGGCGTCACGCGAGTGCGTTGACAGTGAAGTTAGTCGCGCAGGTCAGCGACTTCGGTCCGACCAACTTCCCTGTCAACGGACAATCGACAACCGGTGTCAGAACTCACCGATAAAGCCAGCTGGCAGCAGGCCGGCGTCTTCGACCAGTTGCACCGCGTTCTGCTCGCCGCGCTGGACGCGGCCAGCACCTCGACTGGTCGCGAGTGTGTGGACGGCACCCACGTCCGCGCGAAAAAAAAAAAGGGGGAGCCGACACCGGCCCGTCGCCGGTCGACGACGTCGTCGGCGTCCGACCGGTCGAGCGGGGAGGCTGCTGAGGGTCCGTCGCGGACGCGCCGGCAAAGGACCGTTTGCGCGAGGCCCCCGCCGACCAAGGACTCGGTCGATCCTCGATCATTCCTCGGCGGTCAACCCTTGCATTGGGCCGGACACCCGGACTCGGGTGACGAAGTTCGCGAGCTGCGCCCGCATTCTTTCCCGCGGAATGCGCTCTTCTCCGGCCAGGTGCTCGACGAGGTCGGCTCGTGTGGCGGCGAGCAGGGCGTGGGCGGTGAAGTCACTGTCGGTCAGGCTGGGGATCTGCTCCAGTACGGCTTGGAGCAGGCTGTGCCACCGCTCGTAGTGCTCCGCCTGGTACGGGCTGCCGCTCCCGCTTTCCTCCAGGGCCAGCGCGAGGCGCCGGTTGTCGAGTTTGAAACAGAGGACGGCATCGAGCAGGGCGGGCACGCGATCCTGCGGTGGTGTCGTGGGCCCCAGGGGAGGTGGGCCGGCTTCGACGGCCTGCCTGATCGGTTCGAGCCGTGCCTCGTACAGCGCGCGGAGCAGCCCGGCGCGATCGCCGAAGGCCCGGAAGAGCGTGCCTTTGCCGACGCCGGCCGCTGCCGCGACGTCGGCCATGGTGACGTCCTCGGGACTCTCCGGCGGGTGAAGAGGGCATCGGCAGCTGTGAGCACGGCCTCCCTGCTGCGGATGGCGTCCTTGCTGGGACGACTGGCGTTCGGACATGCCGCTCCTTGCCATTTGCAAAACGGACCCGGGGTCCGTATCGTCAAAACGGACCTAGGGTCCGTATTCTATGACTGGAGGATACCCATGTCGCACCGACCTCCCCAGCGGATCTGTACCGCCACAGCCTGCGACTGCTGCTCGACAAGGACATCCCCGCGTGGGTCGCCCTGTGGGCCGAGGACGGCCTCCTGGAATTCCCCTTCGCACCCGACGGGTGGCCCCGGCGCCTGGAGGGCAAGGAGGCCATCGCCGCCTACATGCGCCATTACCCCGACCACATCGACCTGCACGACTTCCGCGACCTGCGGATCCGCCAGACCACCGATCCACAGACAATCGTGGTCGAGATGCGCGGCGTTGGCCGCCTGCTGGAGAGCGACGCTCCCTTCGACATGACCTACATCGCCGTCGTGACCGTACAAGAAGGGCACATCACCTCCTACCGCGACTACTGGAACCCCCTCGCGGTCAGGAGCCCAGCACCGACTTCACCAGGAGCAGCCGATGACGACCGCCGGCACCACACTGGTCATCGGCGCCACCGGCACCACCGGAAGCCGCACCGCCGCACAGCTGACGGCCGCGGGTCACCGCGTCAAAGCCGCCAGCCGCCGGGCCACCCCGGTTGCCGGCACTGAGCCAGTCCCCCTTCGACTGGTACGACCCCGCCACCCACGCGGCCGCCCTCGACGAAGTCGACCGCGTCTACCTCGCTACCGCCCCTGGGTGACTCCGACCCTGCGGCGATCATGCTGCCGTTCCTCCATCAGGCCCGCACCGCCGGCGTGCACCGCGCGGTGCTGCTGAGCTCCTCGGCCATCCCCGAGGGCGGTCCGGCGGTGGGAACGGTGCACAGGCCCTGCCCGATCTGTTCGAACAGTGGGCGGTGCTGCGGCCCTCGTGGTTCATGCAGAACTTCACCGGCACGCACGCGCACGCTCGCAGCATCCGCGACGAGGGCATCATGGACCGCCACCGAAAGCGGCCGGGTCGGCTTCGTCGACGCCGAGGACATCGCGGCCGTCGCCGTGCGCTCTGACCGACGAGCAAGCCCCCAACACCGATCTCCTCCTCACGGGACCCGAGGCACTCTGCTACGACGACATCGCCGCGATCATCACCGAGGTCACCGGTCGGCCCGTCGTCCACCGCCCTCTGTCCTACGAGCAGATGCGCGATCGCCTCACGACGGAGGTGCCGGTGGAGTTCGCCGCAATCCTGGCCGGCATGGACCGTGCCATCGCCGAAGGGGCGGAGGACCGCATCACCGACACCGTCCAGCGCCTCACCGGTCGGCCCCCGCGCACCTTCCGGGCCCTCCTTCAGAGGAGATGCGATGAAGCAGCTGATGTTCCAGGACGATCAGCAGTTCTGGTTCGAGACCCTGCGTAATCTCGGCCTGGCCGTCTACGGCGGCTCGGACGTCGGTGAAGTCATCGCAACCGCCTCCCGGGTCACCTCCGGCGACTACGACGGCTGGCACGACGCCTGGCTGTCCACCGCCAATCGTCTGGAGGCAGAAGCTCGCACATGCCACCCCGTCAGCGCGCGGGACGGGCTGCTGCAGAGCCTCCACCTACTACCGGGCAGCCGAGTTCTTCCTGCACGGCGACCCCACGACCCGCGCATCGACCATGCCTACCAGCGCGGTGTCGCCTGCTTCCGTGATGCCACCGCCCACATGCCAGGTATCACTCCCGTTGAATCCCCTATGGGGACACCGTATTGCACGGCTACTTCTACCGGGCGGCAGGCGAGGGCCCGAAGCCGACGCTGGTGATGCACAACGGATTCGACAGCGGCGCCGAAGGCTGCACTTCTTCGGCGCCGCCGGCAGACAGAACGCGGCTACCACGTCCTGACCTTCGGCGGCCCCAGGCAGCCCGCGGCCATCCGCCGGAACAGGCTGACCTTGCGACCGGACTGGGAGAACGTGGTCGGCCCCGTCCTGGACTTCCTCACCCAGCACCCGGGCGTCGACCCCGCCCGCATCGCGCTGCTCGGCGTCAGCCTCGGCGGCTACCTTGCGCCTCGCGCGGCAGCCTATGAGCGGCGCCTCGCGGCTGTCATCGCCCTCGACGGTGTCTTCGACGCCGTCTCCGCCCTGACCGCACACCTCCCGCTGCCGCACGACGGGGTGGTCCGGCGCGCGGCAGCCGAGCACGACGGAGACCTGGACCAAATCATCGCCGACGCCCGTGCGCAAAACCCGACCCTGCGCTGGGCCTGCGACCACGGCCGCTACGTCACGGGGACCTCGACCGACAGGGCATTCCTTGCCAGTACGCCCGCTACACCTTCGACGACGGAAGCGTCGAGAAGATCACCTGCCCCGTCCTGGTATGCGAAGCAGCCGCTGACCTGTTCTACTCCGCCACCGAAGAGCCCGATCCGCGCAAGCTGTACCACCACCTCACCGCACCAGAAGAAGATCCTGACCTTCACTGAGGGGAGGAAGGTGGCGACGCTCACTGCCACCCCCGGTGCTCTTCGCTTGGCGGTGGCGCGCATCTTCGACTGGCTCGACGACACGATCTGACGCCTAGTAGTGCTTCGTTAGGTCTATGCGTTTTCGCTGATCAGGGCATGTTGGAAGTGTGGATGCGCATGAAGTGAGCTGATTACGGGCTGCGTTGGGGTTGTTCGTGGTGGATGTGTTCGCCTCCGGTGCCGCGTAGGGATCAGCGGGCGAAGGGTGAGTGTTATCTGCGGGGTCTGTTGCTGGATGGCCCGGCGTAAGTCGATCCAGTCGATGGCGGCGCGTCTGCCGGATGGGGACATGCAGGCTGGGCGGCAGTTTGTGCACCGGTCGCCGTGGGATCCGTTGCCGGTCAGGCAGCGGATCGCCGAGCGGCTGTCTCAGGTTGTCAGGTCCGAGGTGTGGGTGATCGACGACGTGTGGTTCCCCCAAGTGCGGCACAGCGTCGGTCAGGGTGGCCCGCCAGTACTGCGGGGCGGTCGGCAAGCGGGCGAGTGCCAGGTCGCGGTCAGTGTTCGTGTAGCCACCGACATGCCTCGTGCCGTTGGGTGGCCGTTGTATCTGCCGTGGGAGTGGACGGACTAGCCGGGCCCTTTCTCGCAGGGCAGGCATCCCCCGGAAGGCGGTGGTGCACCGGGAGAAGTGGCGTGTGGCGCTCGGCCTGCTGGACACACTCGCCGACTGGCGGTTGAACGCGCCGGTCGTGGTCGCTGATGCCGGCTACGGCGTCAGCACCCCCTCCGGCTCGGTCTCAGGCCAGGGCGGGGCTGTCCTATGTCCTGGCCCTGAACGGGAAGGAAGTCGCTCATCGGAAGATGCCCGGCCGCACCAGCCCGCTTATGGCGGACTCGGGCCCACCCACCTTCCCCGCTACCGCCCCCGCCGCCAGCCATCTCCATCCTCGCGGCGCAGGCGGGTGCTCAGCGATTCTCCGAGGTGACCTGGCGGCAGGGCAGCAAGGGCGTGTTGACCTCACGGTTTGTGAAGCTGACGGTGCGGCCCGCGGGCAAACAGTGTCTGGCCGCCGCTCGGGAATCGGGCAGGGGGCCGCAGCCGGTGGGACGGCGTCGAACCTGCCTGCCACCACAGCGACCGCTGACCTGGTGCGGTGGGCCAAGATGCGCTGGCGGATCGAACACGATTACCGCGAGCTCAAACACGGCCTGGGACTGGACCACTTCGAAGGCCCAACCTGGCGCGGCTGGCACCACCACGTCACCCTCGTCACCGCCGCGCAGGCATTCCTCACCTTCCGGCAGGCTCGACCCAAAGGCGCGGCACCAGCCCAAGCCTCTACCAGACCCTCGACGCACTCAAGACCTGCTGGGGTGCTGGACCGGTACCTGCGGCCGCCCCACGAGGTCGTTGAAGATCCCCGGCGATGGCAGCACGCTGTGCACCGTGTTCACCGCGCGCCCCGTCCTGCAGGTTCCGGAATCCAGCGCGGCGACTTCCCACCGGCCCGAGCGGGCGCGGGCGAGCAGCTCGTAGGCCAGCGGCCACCGCCCGCGCGCGTCCTGGGCGTTCACCTGCGCGAGGATGTGGACCTTCGATGCCGTCGCCCGGCACCTTCTCGTCTGCGGCCGCCTGCTCGACCGCGGACACCTGCTACCCGGCGGCAGCCGTGTACGGGAGCAGGGAGACGGCCGACAGCGTCATTCCGGGAGCCAGGTAGCGGTCGACCTCCCCGGCGCCGGTCAGATACGCGGCGAAGAACTCGCCGACCGCGGACGTCAGATCACCGTCGGAACACTCACCCGCTACGGCAACTCCCGGGCACCGTGGCCCGGGCCGGGCCGGCAACCACCCAGGGGCACCGGTCACCGTGAACGAGCCGCCTGTACGGTCCAAGACCACCGGGACGGCGTAGTAGCGCACCGAGTCGGCGTACTGCGCAGCCACCGTCACCGACCACGCACTGCCGGAGCGCTGCGCACTGCGCACCGCGACGACAGACTCAGCTTCGCCTGCGCACCGGACACCGGGTCCGGCAGGTCGACGTCCGGCGCAGTGACTGCGCAAGACGGGCCTGCGTACTGGTCGCATCGTCGGCGCTGCTGCGCAGCCACGCGCCGATGAACACCTGCGCGAAGCCTCCGGGATCGGCGGCTGTCGACGTAGTGCGCGCACGGCGGCGGACGCAGGTGCGGTGGCGGCCTGGACGCTGATGGGGCTGGACGTGACGGCGAGGCCCAGTGCGACAGGACCGGCCGCGATCGCGGTCAGGCTGCCAGGCGTGAGGCGTACGCGGCGCCCCATCGCCTCGAGCCGGGCGCCCGCAGGCTGTCGGTGCGGCGGTCCCGCTCTCGAGGCCTGCTTGCCAGGAGACATGGTCAAACTCCCAGGTCAGAATGTGTAGTTGCTGACCTTGCGAAATCCGTCGGCCCCGACCCGACCACCGACCATGAAGCCCCGACCACGGTCACGATGGGGACTCGAAGACCGTGGTCGGGGTCATGGTCGGCCCGACCACAGGCCCCACCACGGGCCGGCCGGGGAAGGCGTATCCCGTCCGCCTGGTCTCCGGGATGGAGCTGAGCGACCACGCGCCCCGCAGACAACGGACCCGTGCACCCCTGCGCAGACGGATGTCATCCGGATCGTGTGAGGTACCTGCGCAGTACGCGACCCGGCCCTGCACAGCAGAAGGCCAAGACCCCCGCGACAGTTGCGCAGGCGCCCCGCACACGGCGACTGCGCGATCCCCGACCGGTTGCGCAGCCCGATCGCGCACCGCCCGTCCGGGGCCGCGCAGTGGGATGCGCAACCGCTGGGCCCAGGGGCGAAGGCGGCGTGGTCGGGCCGACCACGAGCCCGACCACGGCAGCTAGTAGTGCTTCGTTACGTCAGATGGTCTTTCCCGCTGGTGGGCATCTTCCGGCTATGAGGCTGGGGAGGTGGAACGGCTCCGGGGTGAGATGACACCCTGCAGGGGCCTACTGAGGTGCTGGACCGGCACCTGCGTGACCCGCGGTCGAGATCTGTCAGCGCGGACGGGCGCTCGTCACGGCTACAGGTACTCCACCGAAGACCCGGCCGATGAGGTCGCGGTATCGATCAAGGCAATCGGCCAGCATCATCGCCCCATCCGGAACACGTTCCCAACGGCTTCAACCCGGGAAACGCACCTGCTCGGGGATGAGAACAAGGCCGCTGACGGCATCCCCAAGGCAGCCCAGTTCCGACCGTAGAAGTCGGAAAGTCGAACTCTCGCTGGAGCAGTCGGTGCAGCTCGTCCTCGCTTGCGACTGAAGCGACATCGATGGTCACCATGGCCCCGCATCCTAGGCACCATTCGCCATCTCGCGGACAGCAGACCTGGCGGGGACTTCGCTTCTTGCGCCCGTTCTCGATCTCGGCGGACGCCACGACCATGGTGTGCAGATGCGTGTAGTACTTGGCCGCGTACTCGTCGGTGATCGCCGGAAGGACCTTCCCGAACGCCGACGTCAGCCCGCGCAGGCGTACCGGGTCCGTTCAGTGAGCAGGCCTTCGTGGACGCAAGCGGCGTAGGCATAGGCGTCCGCGTCGAGCATCACCATGTCCCAGCCCTCGATGTCCAGGCCGCGGAAGCCGGGTGGGAACGGCCGGCCCATGTGCTCTGCCATCATCTGCGCAAGAGCGTCAGCCTTTCATCAAGCGGGGAGACCCTGCCAGGCAACCCGGCGAACCTTTTGGGGCGCAGCACTAGCTAGAGTCCGGACATGAAAACCAAGATGCGAACCGTTTACGCCCCTTCCGCGCCGAGGCGCTCGGAAGGCATACCGGCCGAAGACGTGGAGCGGTGGCTGACCCTCGCCCGCCCCTGCGTGAACCTGACACCGGCGAAGGAGAGGCCGGAGCCCGTCGTGGGCCAGTTCGGGGGCCCGCTTCTTCTCCCCGTCGGCGTACCCACCCCGAGTACCCCTTCGTGGCGTCCGTCGACCTCGCAGACCTGCCGGCCGACGCGACGGATCTGCCCCTGCCGTCCGACGGCCACCTGCTCTTCTTCTCCTGGCCCGAGCCACTACCCCTATTCCACAGGCCAAGTGGTGTACGTACCCGCGGGCGCAACCGTCTGAGGCAGGACAAGCAGGAGTCCTGGAACTCGGGGACGTAGACGAGTACCGCGAGATGTTCGCCAGCTACCCCCGAGGACCGCTGCGCGCGAGCTTCGACGTGTCGCTCCCGCGTATCACGCGTGCGTCACCCTGCCGGGGGCACAGAACACCGTCTGCATTCCAGGACACCCCCGGGCTGAGGAACTCGTCAACGTCTGGGGAGAGACCCAGGACGACATCGCGCCCGCAGGGGTGCTCAAATCGGGGGTTACTCGGACGAGGAGGCCGTCTACCTCGACCCGGTGGAGGACGCCGTGTCAGCCGCCGTGCAGGCGGTGGAGTTGGTTAGGCAATTGGGACGGACCGGCCTCGGCCGACCCGCGGACTGGGTTCTGCTCGCCGACTGGTTCGCCGGCGCGGACGTGACGGGCTGGGAAGGCTCCACCGTGCGTGGGTGATCCAGCGCGAGGGACCTGGCAGCGCGACGTTTGGACCGGGCCTTCGCCAACGTCTACTGGAACCCTGACCAGATCCGGCCGGTCCCTCCCGCACGTTCAGCCCCCGGCGATTCGCGCTACCAGGACGCAATGCCCGATGAACTCCCACTCGCTCTCGGTGAGTTGCGCACGCGTCATGCCAAAAGTCTTATCGCCAGTCCCTTCCCAAGTCACTTGATTACAAGATTGGGCGGATGCGGTGATACTCCGGCATGAGTAGAGATGCCGAGGTCATCGTGCTCGCCCGCTGGGCGGAACGAGGTCATGGAGCCGCTGACCCGGGACGACCCGGAACGTACGTGGCGGGCCGCTTCGTTCCGATGGCGAGGGCAGTGGGGCTACGAGTTCAGGTGGGCCCTTGAGGTGCGAGAAGGTGCGTGCCGCAAGGGACTGCTCAAGCACCTGGAGTCGCTTCCATGGCCGCATCGGACACGGTGCAAGTGCTGCTTCGCGACCAGGACGACGACTGCTTCGGGCTATGGATGTTCCAGGAGGACCGGCTGGTGGAAGTCACCATCCCGCGCACCGAGCGTTTCCATCAGCCGGCACCGCCCAATGAGGGGACTTCAGACCCGACCCGGGCGTGCTGCTGCGCATGACCAGGACACGGCCTGCCCGAGCAGACTCAGGAAGCACTCCGCGACACTCGCCCGCCCTGGTAGTCCCAGGCAGGGGCAACTCTTCATCTGGGCGCGTGTACGAGATCAATAGAGGTTCAAAGATGGGCTGTCAGGGCCCGGAGAGGATGTCGTGGGTGCCGATCCGGCGCCACGATGTGCTGCTCGCCGGGGTGCAGCGCGGGCCCGTATTCCCATGTGGCGCGTCCTGTGGGGCCGGTGCCCATGGACCAGGTCAGTTCGTAGATCCCGGTCGTTCGTTGGACGCGCTTGACGCGGAGGCCTGCGCGGAAGTGTCACTCCGGTGCGTAGGCCGTGGACGAAGGCGGTGACGGCCTGGCGGAAGCGGCGACGCTGTTCGGGGTGAGGCAGTCCAGGTCGGTGGTGAAACAGGGGCAGAGCCTCGTACGTGGGCACGGCGAACTCCTCCGGTAAGCACAGAAGCCCCGGCCGATGGCCAGGGGGCGTGGTGGGTTTTCGTGTTGAAGGGCGCCGGTGACGAGTGCTGAAGCCGCGCCCGGACTGACCCAGGCGGAAGGAAAAGTCCGGGCGAACGCACGCGCACCTTCGCCCGCACTCGGAAGCGGCAGCCCCTCTCCAATGTCAGCACCACGACGAACTTTTTGTGGAGGACCGCAAGATTTCCGACCGTACGAACCTGCCTGTGTCTCCGGCTTCGGAGACACCCGCTCCACAGTCCCGGCGGGCGTGGCCAGACCCCGCCTCGGCGGTCGGCGCCGTTGTCTACGCCTTCCTGGGCGGCATTGTCTTCTGGCTGTTCATGGACGTCTTGGTTCGGCACGTCCATATCTACTGGCGATGAGCTGATCCACCAGCGCCTTTCATGTCTGCCGGTGCCTGGAGGCGTTCCAGGGGACTCGTTGGTCGGGGTCGTGGGCGGGGCGCCATACGGGGCGGAGGGGCCGTGGTGGAGCAGGTCGGTCAGTGGTGCCGCGAGGACAGGGACGTCGTAGACGAAGCGGGACGGCGTCAGCAGCCCAACCCCGGCGTGCAGGGCGCGGATCCGGTTGTCGGCACCGGCCGGGCCGGTGCCGACCAGGACGAACAGGATTCAGGGGAGAGCGGGTAGCGCCGTCGCCACTCCTCAACTGCCGGTTCCTGGAGGGTCTGCCGGCGCCTGGGATCACGGGTATGGCGGTGGAGGCGTTCGTACGCGGTCAGTTTGGCGGCGCTCAGGGCCCATGGTGGCCCGATCGACTTCCACGAACGCGCAGCATCGACCAGGCGTCACGGTCTTCGCCGCCGTCCCGGTAGTACAGGAGGGCGTCGGGGATGACGACCTCGCCGCTCCCGATGGGGTGGTGGACCTCGCAGAGCCAGTCCAGCGGCTCGCACGTCGCCGCGGCGGCGGGCGTCCTCGAGGAAGACGAGCGCGGTCTCGGTCCGTCAGCGTATGTCGGGCCTTCCGCACGGCGGTCGGATCGGACACCGTCCTGGAGGGCCGGTGCCCGCGCAGCTCGGGCCACTCGCAGGCGAGCTGCACGCCGTACGCAGTCGGATGCCACACCCGGGTCCGTCCGGCCTGCGGCAGGGTGATCCGGTCGACCAGCCCCTCCATGCGCAGCCGGGCCAGCCGGCGCCTGTCGTCTGCTCGATACGCACCAGGGGGCGATCGCCCGGCATCTGCTCGGTCGTGGCCATCCGGTACTGCACCAGCACGGCCAGCGCCAGCCGGTCCCCACTGCCCGCGTTCGTCGATCATCACGGTCCGCTCGCTTCCCGCACGGTGCGGCTCCCGTCCTGATCGGCACCGCGTACCGGTCACAGCAGCAGCAGGCCCCGACCGGAACCCCGACCACGAAAGCCGACCACGGTCACGAAGCGACAACACCGCCGTGGACCGGGCCCGATATCCCCGCCCACAACCCGGCCGACAACCGTCCGCACGTTCTGCGCGCTTGTCCGTGAAGGTGCAGGTCACCATGCTGTGGCCCGGCCGTGGTCGGGAGGCCGACATCCCCTCTACGCCCCGAGTCCCGCCCCACAGCGGAAGAAATGAGAAGTGGGTGGGTGGGACAGGTCGGAGCGGCGGGCGAGGGGATCAGGGGCGCTCTGCCGGTTGCGCGACGGGCGGGGCCGCCGCGCTCGTACCGTCATCACCGCGGGGGCGGCGTCATGCGGGGGACGTCGGCGGGGGGAGAGGTCGGGGGCGCGGTGCCAGCGTGCGGGGTGGCGCCACCGGCCGGCGGCGTCGCGGGCGATGTCGACAGCGGAGTCGCCGACGGCTGCTACTCGCTACGCCAGGACTCCAGCCGCTGCGCGACCGCGCGCAAATCCGCGCCCTGGGCACGGATCGCCTGGGCGAGGTCGTACAGATCGTCGTCCTTGGCCTGGAGCGGCTGGCCGGAGACGTGCATGTACTGACTCGTACAAGCCCAGCCGATGACCAGGTTGTAGTCGGTGAAGGGACGCAGCAGCAGCGCGGTGTGCAGGAAGGTCGCGGCCGGGAAGCGACCTCCTCGTAGTACAGGATCCCGCTCCCGCTCGAACGTGTGCCGGTCGGCCATGTACCCCAAAGCTGCCCCAGTCCGCGATGGGCACGTTCAGCGGGAGATCGCCGACTGGATCTGCAGGACCCAGCCGACATCGACACGGATGATCGGGCTCACCGCTGTCCTCGGGGAACCGCGCCACGACACCGGGCAGTACCCGAGCAGCTTCCTCGACCGCTCCCTCCACGAAGGCGATCCGATCGGCTTCCTCAGTGAACATTGAGGTGCAGGCATCACGTCATGGACGTGCTGCTTCGAACTCCGGCCCGTCAGACGCCGCCCGATCGCGCAGCCGCGCCATCTCGTCCTCGGTGAATTCCACATTGAGTGCAGGCATAGACCCAGGTACCGCGATCGGTACCTCATAATGGTACCTGACTTCCGCAACTCGGGAACGGGGAGCGCCCGGTCGATGGCCTGGACGATGTCGTGCGGTGCTTGCGCTTCCCGCGACGCGCTCAGTCCTTCCGCGTAGGCCGCTCCGGATCGTCCTGAAGCGAACACACCGCAACCCGCAGGCCTGTGCCCGGCCTCATGCCACGCCTTCACCGTCTGCGCCAGCGAATCAGCGTCGGCACCAGCACGAGTACGCGCCCCCTGGGCACAAAGCCGCTTCGCCGACGCGGCAGCCATGATGGTCTTCCCGTGCCACACGCCGCGTGCACCTGTCCGCGAAAGGCCGCTATGCAGTGCGTAATAACAAATGGAATCCAGGCGCAAGGTGCGCGGCCGTAGAGGTGTAGCACCTGATCCCAGACCAGCTTCACGCAGTCAATGCTATTGATGCATCACCGCGCAAACTCACACCACTGACACATGGCTCAATCTCACCCACGGAAATCCCGGTTTCCCTGTATGCCGACAGGCTATCGGTGAACTGTCGGACGATGAGGGGAGGTTCATGGTGAAGTGCAGTTGAGGACCCCGCACTGCCGGAGGCCGGCACCCACGTCATCCGTTTGCAGGGTGGTAGCTGGGAATCCCAAGCCCTACGCAGTCCGCACGCGATGCACCCGCCGCCTACCGCTAGCCCCAAGAATCCCCGCTTGCGGGATTCCATCAGTCGCGCTTGCGCGGGTTGATGTGCACTATATATTCCGCTTGCGGGACCCAATTCCCCGCTTGCGGGAATCTGGCGGGCGTCAGACCGTTCTCTATGCAGCGCACCAGCTGCGCCA